>CAZWVH010000015.1:0-24624 GCA_964636945.1 uncultured Caulobacterales bacterium
CATGGCGGCCATCGGCGAAGGCGTGGTGATGATCCTCGCCGGCATGGTCTGGTGGATCTGGGCAAGACGGCCTCCGGGGCCGGCGGCTGATATCCGAGCGCGGAGTGCGGGCGCTCCGTGTTGTAATAGCGCCGCCATTGATCGATCAGGATTTGGTTCGGCCGATCCTTGAACCGATGGCGGACCGGCCTCACTCCTTGAGCGTGTAAAAAATTCCCCCATTCAGGAGTTTATCGCGCAATTTCCCATTGAGCCGAAGGCCGGCGAAGCAAGTTCATTATACCCATTCTCCCAAGGTGAACCCGGCTCAATGAAAAGGGTCTGCACACCCATCCGACCCAGCCATGAGCGCACGACCTTCGCCACAAACTCTGGGCCATAGCACATTACGAAGGCGGTTTCTGACGGATGTCGTGGCCGGACGCACGATCCGTCGTTCAGCCAAAGACGCCCGCGTTTGGGTTGTTTCTGCGGGACTTTCAGCCCGTGAGCATGGCCCGCCATTGGTTCTAGGGCCATGTGAACGCCGCCGTGATCGTATACGATCACCCGCTTTACTCGGGACAGTCTCTGATACTGCGCCAATAATATTGAGTATACTGAGCATGCTGTCAGGTGTGCTTATCGACTGGGCGGCATATTTGTGTTCGTCGCTGCACTTTATTGGCCTTAGTTTGTTGCATCCGCGCCCCTGGCCTTTGGCTGTGAAAGTATAGCGAAGAGGTTTTCCCGTAATTCCTTCTTACCTGACTGCGAACACGAGCTTAAAGAATAAATCAGTAGGCGATGCGTCTCTGCTCTCAGAGGCGGGGCGCCTGTCAGATATCTACAGTTGCACCGTCCGACAATATCAATTGCGAATTGTTTAACCCTTTCCAAGCCGTACGACGAGAGACTAGTCAGGCAAACTTGAGCTGAAATTAATTGAAGACTCACTATTGATCGTTACGTTGACGTCTCGGAGCTGGCTTAGCAATTAGAGATCGGGACGATGCTCAAGGAAACCGAGTCCTATAAACAGGTTAGCCGCGTCGCAGAGCAAAGACTTGCTGACGCAAAGAGCGACATTGTTCGCACCTGGAGAATGTTCTCCGACGGTCTTCCCCTGATGGCTGAAAAGAAAAGTGGCCGGCGCAATTACGCTGCCATGCGATCGCAAGTCATGCTGCGAGAGCCGCCTGCGCCTTTAGGAGCGGAAGCAGTTAAAGGCGAGCGGTCCAACTTCCTACCGATCTCGTTTCTCGCATTGGGTACAAGCGTTTCGCGGGCCGTCGCGCGGATAAGGGTTCAGGAGACCGGCGATGTCGGTACGGGATTTTTATGTTCGCCTAATCTTTTGATCACGAACAAGCATGTGCTGAATACGCCCCACGCTGCATTGAGCGCCCTGGTGGAGTTTGACTTCGTTGATGACGACGCGATCAAACCTAGCGTCTATCGTCTAAATCCGAGCGAATGTTTTGTCTTCGACCCCGTCGAGGCTCTGGACTTTGCCATCGTCGCGCTTGGAAACAGGGTTGCCGGGTCTGAAGATCTTAGCGCCTTTGGTTGGTGCCCGCTTTCCGACGCCGATAACAAACATGCAATCGGTGAGTTCGCGAACATCATCCAGCACCCCGAAGGAGCCGACAAACAAGTGGTCCTCCAGGACAATTTGATCGTATCTCGCGGAGACAATCGGTTCGGCGAACATGATGTTCTGCACTATGTATCCGATACCGAGCCAGGTTCTTCGGGTTCGCCGGTCTTCAATAATTCCTGGCAGGTCATCGCGTTACATCATTGGGGCGAAGCGACCCGAAATTTTGGAGCGACGACGGCCATAGACGCTGTAGGCTACTTCGATCCAAAGAGCGTCAATCAGGGCGTAAGAATTAGCCGGATTGTTGGAGCGCTCAAGACTCGTGTTCCCTCACTCGCCGCCAGAGAACGCACGCTCGTCAATGAGCTAATAACGTTCGGTGAAACCGTACTTCCTAAAGATGTTATGGTCATGATGGAAACGGGATCTGCCAAGCGACGCGGACCCAGCTTGCCCGTAGAAGTCCAATCTACTGGTGGTGGGCTTGGGGAAGGTGTGACGACCTGGACCCTTCCGTTAAAGATATCCGTCTCAATTCCCGGCTTGATGCCAGATGTCCCGCCACGCGAACCTGAAATCAGAGCCGAGGGGCCGCAACCGACCATCGAAAAGGCGGCTGAAACCGGTCTGCCAAGAACCGGCGAAGGCTATAGGCCCGACTTCCTTGACAATCATCTTATCGACCTACCCAAGGTCCGGGCCTCTCACGAGGCGCAAATCCTACCCTTGAAAAACCCGGCAAACCATCCCTCGGCAAAGCGGGGTGAACTGCAATTTACCCACTTCTCAGTCATTATGCATAAAACTAGGAAACTCCCGTTTTTCGGCGCGTGCAATGTGGATGGCGCCACCCTGTTCGGCATCAACAGTGATGGTGACGATTATCAATATGACGATAGCGATGAGCCGATATTCCGAGCCTCGGCGGCGGAAGGCGGGTTCGGCTGGAAAAATGATCAACGCATCAACAAAAATGATCAAACAACAGACGATTGGTATACTGGCAAGAACAAGTTAATTGAGCGGCCTGACAGAGACGACGCCGAGAAATTTATTGACGTGGCAGACTTCGATCGTGGGCATATCGTACGCCGTACGGAGCCAATCTGGGGGTCTACAGAGGCCGGTAAGGCCGCAAACTATCAAACCTTTACCGTCGTTAATGCAGCGCCGCAAACGCCCTCGTTCAATCAAAGCGATCAGCGCAGTGCGCACGAGATTGCGCCCGGAGAAGAGACCCGGAGTTGGTACGGCATGGAAGTGGCCGTGCTGCGTGCGGCAACCGATGAAAACAAGAAGATGAACGTATTTACTGGGCCGATCTTCGATGATGCAGACCCAATATACGGACCGGGCAAGCCGGACGCTGGCCAGCGACAGATTCCCTTAAGCTTTTGGAAGATCGCCGTTTGGGAGGACGGTGGGAAATTGCAATCGCTGGCAATGAGGTCTTCTCAAGCATGGTCACTTGCGCGCGAAAGCGGCGGTCAAGAAGCCCTGTCTGATTCAGATCAGTTATTCTTGTTGCGCGATTTCCTTACGACGGTCAATGACATTGAAGAAGCGACGGGCTTAGACTTTGGCAAGAAGGTGCGGGACTCTGATATATTGAGGAGCGTCACGCGCGACGATCTTGCAGAAATGTCAATAGAGCAATTTGAGGCTTTCGTCCGGGATCACTAAGCTGGCACATTGAAAAGTACTGCGTAGCCTCTCAATTTGCGAAACAAGATCATTTCTGTGAGTATTAATTCATCGTCTTATTTGTGTTTAATCTGTCTATTAACGCGAGGCGGCCCAGCAGCGCCATGTCGCTAATGCACAATTGAAACCCATCCTTCGTCTAAACAGTTGAAGTATGCGGCGGCTCTCCAGGGGGGGGCGAGAAATCAAATACAGATATGTTCGCCACGTTCTCAAGATTCGGCACAACATTACCTTTAGCGATAATCTTACTTCACTATTAGAGTGTAATGCCTGGAGCTTTGTTGTGCATAAGAAGATAGATTTTTTCCGCCACCGCACTCGACGCCTTCAGCCGCCGCATTGTCGGCTGTGTGAGAGCTATTTTGCGACGCTGGAATGCGAACTCATCTCCCGGCGCAAATTCCAATCCAAGGCCGAGGCCCGCATAGCGATCTTCAGCTTCATTGAGGGCTGGTACAACCCGGCCCGCCGTCATTCCGCCCTTGGATATCGATCGCCGATCGCCTATGAAACAGCCGCACTAGAACGGCTATCATTGCCTAGCCCTTAACTGTCCACGAGACCGGGGGAAGTCCAGCTCCACTTTTCGGCCATTAGCGGGCGTTGGGACGCTCGATCATGAGTGTCCGACTTAGTGTATGAAACAGACAGGAGGCGTGCTGAGCAGGAGCGCGGCGATCAGGAGCTGCATTTACGATCGGGCAGGCTGAAACGCCTCGGAATTTCGGAGGCCCACACGCCGCACCTTTGACTGGCTTGCTTAGGGGAGGGCGGCTAGGTTGGCGGTGTTTGAGTGCGCAGCGGAGTGAGGATCGGGCGCGACCATGGACATGCAGCACGTCAAGTTCTTACTGACGGTGTCGGAGACGCTGAACTTTACCCGTGCAGCGGAACGGTGTGGCGTGTCGCAACCCACACTCACGCGTGCAGTTAAAGCCATTGAGGCTGAGCTGGGTGGGGATTTGCTCCGCCGGGAAGGGCGACGCACCCACGTCACCGAGCTTGGCGAACGCATGCTGCCGTTTCTGCGCAAGTCGTATGAGAACGCCACACTGGCCAAAGAACTGGCACGCGCCGTCGGGCGCCAGGAGAGATTGCGGTTGGCGTTGGCGGTGTCCCACTGTGTCAATCTGGAGATGTTTATGGATGCGGCGGCAGCGCTCTACCGCCAGTTTCCAGGTATGCAGCTCCGGATCATGCATGGAACCGACCGTGTTGTTTCTGACGCCTTGAAGGATGGGCGGGCCGATATCGGATTGGGCGGCGGGATTGCAGAGTGGGATCGGCTCGAGAGCGCCCCGCTGTTTGAAGAACCGTTTCGCGCATTCTTAGCTAGGGACCACAAGCTCGCCGATGATGGCGTGCTCAATCCCCAGGCGCTTGCCGGTCATCCCCTCTTTCTCATCGTAGACGACACTGCGGCAGATCGCATCGCCCACTGGCTTGCTGATAGCGTGCCCGGCTTTGGCGGCGTCAGCGAGTTTGACCGCACCGAGGCCATGCGCTCGCTGATCATCAATCTTGGCGGGGTGGTGATCGCGCCGGCAAGCGTACAGCTGGGGTCTCAATTCACGCAGCGCCCTTGCCAGGGTTTGGAACTCAGACGCCGCGTCAGCGCATTTACGGTTGCGGGACGGCCGCGGTCCATCGCGACCTCGACCTTTCTCAGTCAGGTGCGCGCCGCCCAATACGACGTAGCGGTCGAAGCCCCGGAGGCCGCTTAGAGATCTTTCGCCGCGCGCACGAAGTTCTCAAGCGGCAGGCGATTGCGCCAATCTGGATCGATGTGACGCGCGCGGACCACGCCATCACGCCCCACCAAGAATGAAGCGGAGAGTGGAATAAACCAGCTTTCGCCCACCTGATGCGCTGAAGGATCGATCCCCAGGTCCTTGTAGGTGCCAGCGATTGCAGGGCTGAGATGGACCAACAGGTTCAGGCTCAAGGCATACCCATTGTCGACATCACACAGGATGTCGGTGCGGGGCCCGCTAACCTGGTCGGCGAAATAGCTAGGACGCTCGGGGGTGATCCCAACTAGCGTGATACCCGCGCGCGCCGCCTCTAATTGCATGCTGTCATGCGCGTCTTTTGTGGCCACGCAAAACGGACACCAGCGGCCGCGAAAGAAGGTAACGATCACCGGACCTTGTTCGAGATAGCCGCTGAGCGCGCCCAACCCACCGCTACCGTCCGGCAAGAGAAACTCCGGCATAGCCTGTCCCACCTTTGGGGCCCGCGCGCCAACCCGAGCCTGACGAAGTTCACTGATGAAGACGTCCACTGCGTTCATCAATTCGGGCGAGCTTTCGCGAATGAACGCATGCATAGCGTCCAATTTGGCGGCCAGGGTGTCGTAGCCGCTGAGATCGGGAAATTTGAAATCCGTCATCGCACCGTCACAAAAAATCACGTTTAATCACGAAATGAACTTAGGTCATGGTTTAGTATAATTCCATCGCCCTTCAATTCAGTTTCCGCATAGATTCCATTCAACCTCTCTTATTTATCGTTGTTCCTCGCTCCGCTATTCCCCGTGTTGAGGTTGGGACGAAAACGTTTCTACCCATTAAGACGTGGAGGCGTCGCACATGAGCAACAGAAAACCTGATCCCGATCGCACTCCGGCCCTGGCCGATGGCGCGCCGATCGATATGGGCCAACTTGGCGGCGTGATGGCCCACTGGACGCAATCCATGCAGACGGCCGCCGCGATGCGTGAGGCAATGCTCAACCGCTTGCTGGATTGGCAACGGACCCATGTCGAAGCCTCCATCAAAGTGACAACTGACCTGGCGGACTGCACCAAGAGGTGCCTGTCGGCGCGTGACGCCGAAACGCTCAGAACGCTCCAGATGACCTATGCGACGACGCTTGTCGAGGCTGTCGCCGAGCGTCAGCAAGCGCTCGCCAAGCTGATGGTGGAACTCGCCACCGCCGCCACTGCGGCGACAACCAACACCAATACAAAGAAGAGCTGACGATACAGCCGGGTGTGCCTCTCAAATTGAAGGTTAATACAGAAGGATTGAACCAATGAAGTACAAACTCCTCTCAGGGTGCGCCGCAGCGATGCTGGCCCTGTCCGCATGTGCGCAAGTGACCGTCACCGATACGCCGTCACGCGCCGGTCCGGTGGCCGCGCCGATGAGCGCGCCAACGAACGTCAATGCCGGCGGATCAGCTGAGGCGCGCGCCGCGCTGGCGCAGTTGGTCGCCGAAAGAGGCTTTGACACTCGCACGCTGCAAGGGCTTGAAGGTCCTGCGGGTCCCGCCACGTACACGCGGTCGGACATCGCCCTGCACAGCGTGCGGTCTGTCGAGCTGCCTGGCGTGTCCGGCTACTTTTTCCGCACCTCTATCGTCGAGGTGAAAGCAGGCGATGTGGTCCCTGTGCACTCGCACGCCGGTCGCCCGGCTATCGCTACGGTGCTCTCGGGCGCCGTGACGCACCACGGCTCTGACGGCAAGTCTTTCGAGATCAAAGCCGGAGAAGCGACACCATCGGCTGGCGGCCTTGCGGAGTGGTGGCACAATAAGGGCGATCAACCCGCGACGATTTGGATTGTGGATCTGTGCGGCGCTGCCCATGGCTGCACTGACGAAGACGTGTCAGCGATCATTGATTTGGGCGGCGTTGCGAGCGGACCCGTCGCGAACCCGCCCATGGGTGAAGGCCCATCAAAAGCGGAGGTGCTAATTGAAGTGGCCCTTGCCAACGAGTTCCCGGACATGGCAGCGGCGATCGGTGACCGTCAGCTCCGACTGCGTCGGGTTGAGTGGGCTCCGGGCCGGATTGTGCCCCCGCACAACCACGCCACACGCCCCAATTACATCTGGATCCAGCAGGGCGCCTTCACCGCCTACGACCCGTCAGGCCAACGCGTGATCAACGATGGATCAGTGGTTCTCGAGCGTGGCGCCGTTGAGGGCGCCTGGAAGAACAATGGCGATGAGACCGTGGTTCTCTACGCTGTCGACATCGTCAACCCAGCGGGCTAGGTGCGCGCCGGCCGCGGGACCTACCGCGGTCGGCGTCACCCCTCTCTCACGAATATGGGGCGATCATGATGACCGTGATCTTCAAGGGGGCAGGCCTGGTCCTGCTCAGCCTGATTGGCGTCTTTTTGGTGCTGTTTGGCATTTTGTACGCAACGGTCAGTGATTACCTGCCGTTTCACGCCGCCGCCGTCGAGGACGCCGCGCTGGGGCCAGCAAAACAGCTCTACATTGCGTTGATGACCCTCATTGGTGGGGCGTCCGGCGCGCTTGGTTTGTTGGGGCTCTATGTCACGTGGGGGCCGATCCGACGCGGCGAGCCTGTGGCGGCATTATCGGTCGCCGCTGCTTACATCATCGCATTCTTGTCGGCGGCTGTGACCGCAGAACGTCTCGCGGCCAAAACCGGCGCCCCGACCAGCTTTCACATCATGGCGATCTTGATCGCGATTACGCTGGCGGGCCTTATCGCCTCGCTGATTGCCCCTGTCGTCGGACGTGCAAAGGAGGCGCGCTCATGAACCCGCACACCATGGCCGCAGCCGCCCACGCGCCGCGCCACGGCGATTTGACGCGCGGCATACTGATCGGCCTGATCAGTTTTCTCACCCTGATCGACCTCTTTGCCGCCCAGGCGATCCTGCCCGCGCTGGCGCAAACATATCAGGTGAGCGCGGCGGCCATGAGTTCGGCAGTCAACGCGTCTACGTTCGGGATGGCCGCTGGGAGCCTGCTCGTCGCCCTCGTCGCGCGCAAGGTGAACCGCCGTCACGGCATTTGGATCGCATTGGCGTTGCTCGCCATCCCAACGGTTCTGCTGGCCAGTGCAGACGACTTGACTTGGTTCGCGACATTGCGCGTTCTCCAAGGCCTTTGCATGGCCGCCGCTTTCACACTCACCATGGCGTATCTTGCCGAGGAGTGTACGCCTATCCAAGCTGCCGGCGCGCTCGCCGCGTACATCACCGGAAACGTCGCCAGCAATCTCGCTGGCCGTTTGATCTCGGCCAGCTTGGTCGAGGCCATAGGGGTGGCGAATAGTTTCTACGTGTTTGCGGCGCTCAACCTGGCCGGCGCGCTGATCGCGTTCCTCTACATCAACCCCAGCGTCAAAGAAGCGACGAGCGGCATGAAAATGCCCTCTGTGCTCGAGTCATGGGTTCAACACCTTAAGACCCCTGGTCTGCCAGCCGCATTCATCGGTGGATTTCTGATCCTCTTTGTGTTCTTGGGCGTGTTCACCTACATCAATTTTGTCCTCGCTGGACCGCGATTTGAGTTGTCGACAGGGGAACTTGGGCTTGTTTACCTCGTCTTCTTGCCGTCGATGATCACCACGCCGCTTGCGGGGCCCATGGTTCAGCGCTATGGCGTGCGCCTTTCGCTCTATGCCGGTCTCGCCATCGCCGTGCTCGGTCTGGCGCTCACGCTGCCAGCGTCCCTCCCAACGGTGCTCTTGGGCATGGCGCTTGTGGGGGTGGGCACCTTCGCAGCCCAAGCTGCGCTTACCGGCTATGTTTCAGGCACAGCCACGGGCGACCGCGCGGCCGCCAGCGGCATCTACCTAACGGCTTACTATCTCGGCGGGCTCATCGGCACATTTATCCTGGGCGTGGTGTTCACCAACGCCGGATGGGCCGGTGTCACCTTCGGCTCAACCCTTGCGCTCGCGGCGATCGCCGCCTTGTCGGTGCGTCTCACCTAGCAGCGCGCGTCCTTTCACGTCCTGGAGAAGTCTTATGTCATTGAACGGAAAAACCGCCATCGTCACCGGATCCACCAGCGGCATTGGAGAGGGCGTCGCGCGATCCTTGGCCGCCGCGGGAGCCAACATTGTGCTCAACGGATTTGGCGATCCGGACGCCATCGAGGCCTTGCGCGCAGAGTTAGAGACGACCCACGGCGTCAAAGTGATTTTCGTTGGCGCGGATCTCACAAAGCTTGATGAGCTGAACGACATGATCACCACGTCGGAGAACGCGTTGGGTCAGATTGACATCCTGGTCAACAATGCCGGAGTTCAGCACGTCTCGCCGTTGGAAGACTTCCCGCCGGAGAAATGGGAGTTCATCATCTCGCTCAACCTTTCGGCGGCGTTTCACACCGCCCACGCAGTGTTTGCCGGGATGAAGGCGCGTGGCTATGGGCGGATTATCAATATCGCCTCCGCCCACGGTCTGGTCGCATCGCCGTTTAAGTCGGCCTATGTCGCTGCCAAGCACGGCATTCTGGGCCTGACCAAAACCATCGCGCTGGAGGGCGCCGAGCACGGCGTTACAGCCAATGCGATATGTCCTGGGTATGTGTTAACCCCGCTCGTGGAAAAGCAGATCCCGGACACCGCCGCGGCCCGCGGCATCACCGAGGACGAGGTCAAACGTGACGTGCTGTTGGCCGCACAGCCGACCAAAGAGTTCGTGACGACGGAACAGCTCGGCGCGCTGGCCGTATTTCTTGCCACAGAACACGGCGCGCAGATTAACGGCGCAGCGCTGCCGGTGGACGGCGGTTGGACCGCACAGTAAGACCGCTGAGCCGCGCCGACTCAGCACCGTGAGGAGCCCCCATGAAGGACGATGCAGCCCCACCCGTTACTGGCCCCGCGCGCCGGAACAAGAACCACAAGCGGGTCAACATCGCGCTTCAGGGTGGGGGCGCGCATGGCGCTTTCACTTGGGGCGTGTTGGACAAGTTCTTTGAAGATGACCGGATTTGGATTGACCACATTTCTGGAACGTCCGCCGGCGCTATGAATACGGTTGTGGCGTCTCATGGCATGTATGACGGCGGCGCCGTCGGCGCCCGCGAGAAGCTTCACGAGTTTTGGAGCGCCGTCAGCCAGGCCGCGCGCTTCAGCCCGTTACAGCGCCCGGGATGGGCCCGGGTCATGGGCGACTGGTCCCTGGAAAGTTCACCGGGGTTCTTTGCCCTGAGCCTGATGCAACGCATGGCCTCGCCCTACGATCTGAACCCGTTTGACTATAATCCCCTACGGGACATCCTGGTCGAAACCGTCGATTTTGATAAAGTTCGCGATTGCAAAGACATGGGCGTGTTCTTGTCCGCCACCAATGTAGAAACAGGGCGTCTTCGCGTGTTCTCTCGCGAGGAAATTGATATTGACGTGACCATGGCTTCGGCATGTTTGCCTTACATGTACAAAGCGGTGGAGATCAACGGATCGCCCTATTGGGATGGCGGTTTTATCGGCAACCCTCCATTGACGCCGTTCTTCAACAGTTCATGCACCGACGACATCATCATTGTGCAAATCAATCCGACCTTACGCGAGGGCACGCCCAAGTCGGCGTCGGACATCCGTAACCGTATGAATGAGATCACGTTCAACTCGTCACTGCTGCACGAGCTCCGGTCCATCTACATGTTGCAGACACTGGTTGACGCCGGTCAGCTCGATCCTCAAGCATACCGTAAGTTGAACATCCATGTTGTTCATGCGAACACGCGAATGGCGCACCTCGATGCATCCTCTAAATTAAACGCCGAGTGGGATTTTTTGCAGCACCTCTTCGAGATTGGACGTGCAACTGCCGCACAGTGGCTGTCGGATCATTTCGATGATCTGGGCAATCGATCAACATTTAAGTTGGATGAACTGTTTTCGCACCTGAAGGTGTTTCCAGAACGCGCGGCCAAGAGCCGCGTTTAGTCGGCTTTGGTGCGTTCACTCATTCTTGGCACGTTGTGACGCACCGCTTGAGAACGCACAAAACTGGGGCGCGGTCGATGGTTGATTTGAGCATCGTGTTCGTCGGCATTGGCGTGCTGACGTTGGGCTGCTGATCTGCCCCATCGAGGCGGTCCAGCCGAATTGTTAGCCCCGGCGGTTGCCGCGGGCAAGATGGTTGACATTCTCCCCTCGGTTTCATCCAAGTTGAGCCAGAATCTGGCCCCGTTCACCGGCCCCTCCACGCCAAAGGGCGAGTAGAGATACTGGTCGGTGATTGCGCCTGCGCCGCAACACTCACACCACATGGCGCACAAGTGACGTGATCACCATCGTTTTGCGGCCATTTTCGTCACTATTGCTCAACTCGACATCGAACCGGCAGCGCTGGCCATCCGGCGCGATCACGCAAAGATCATCGCCCTGGGCGGCCGAAGCCATTCGATGGCGCAAATAATGCGGGCCGTATTGGCGCGGCGGCAGCCGGTTTGTGATCAGCGCAGCGATGTTTGCCCGGCCGTGGACGTCACCGAACGGGGAGGCCGTGGACCACACGCCATCGGGGTGAAACAAGCGGGCCGCGCCATCGCCGTCACGCTGGTCCACATGATCAAGAAATTGCATCAACACCGACCGCTTTGAGCGCCTTGGGGCGTAAGCGGTGTGCAGTAAGGCATGGGCCTGCGGCGAGTTTGGCGCCCTAAGCTCTGCGGCGTAGAGCGCCTGGACGTCTTGGTTTTCAAACGATCGCCGGCGCGGGGCGGTCTCATCCACGCGGTACACCGAGCGCGCGCGCTTTTGCAGGATTTCGGGATCAAGGGATTTCGGCTCGCCGCCGCCGCCCAAACAGCCGCCAACGCAGGCCATGACCTCAATGGCGACATAGTCTGTGCGCCAATCATCGGTCTCAAGCATGCGCTGAGCCGCGGCGATGCCATTGCAGACCGCCACCTTGCCCAAGCCCGGAATGTCTGCCGTCTTGACCCCTGCGCTCACGCCCCGCAATTGGCGCCATTCCAGTTGCAGCGCGTCGTTCTCGCCCATGAGGTGGGACGCAGTGCGCACCATGGCTTCCATGACCCCGCCTGAGGCGCCGAAAATCTGGGCGGCGCCGGTGCTCTCTCCGAGCGGGCTATCAAAGCGGCCGTCGTCCTCAAGCGCGGCGAACCCAATGTCGCGCGAGCGAATCATTCTGGCCAGCTCGCGCGTAGTGAGCACATGATCCACATCCCCTGCCATACCAGGTCGATTGGCCTCGTCTTTCTTGGCCGTGCAAGGCATGACGCTGACCACATAGGGTTCGATGTTTCCATCGGCGAAGTCGGACCCGAGCGAGCCCGCGAACCGGCCCCGTTTGGCGATGGCCCCATGCATTTGCTGCGGGGATTTCGTCGAGCTGAGATGGTCGAGCAGATCGGGCCGGTTGAGTTCAACCCAGTTCACCCACCCCGGACAGCAGGATGTAAACAGCGGCAGCGGCCCTTGAGCGTTCACGCGCCCCAGCAATTCGGACGCCTCCTCCATAATGGTCAGATCGGCGGCGAAATTGGTGTCAAAGACATAGTCAAATCCCAGTCTGCGCAGCGCATTGATCAACCTGCCCGTGCTCACCGTACCCGGCTTCATGCCAAACTCTTCACTGATGGCGATGCGCGTGGCCGGGGCAACCTGCACGACAGAAACGCGTCTTCTCGAGTCCAGGGTATGAAGGACTTCGCGCCACTGCGGCGCCTCGATCAGCGCGCCAACAGGACAGACCAGCGTGCATTGACCGCAGGAAATACAAGCCGTGTCAGCCAAGGGGGCGTCGAATGCGGTCACAGGCAACCGATCGCCTCCGCGTTCGGCAAACCCGATGACAAATTGCTGCTGGCCCGCCTCACCGCACGCTTCGGCGCACAGGCCGCACTCGATGCATTTATCCAGGTCGCGCCAGATACTTGGTGAGGTGTGATCGGTTGAGAGATGCTCGGGATGATCGGCGGACCCAATGGGAACGGTCTTCCAACGCTCCTCCCACTGGTACTCACTGACAAGGCGCTGCAAGCTGCAAGAACCATTGACCTCACAGCGTATGCAGTCATTGGGGTGTCTGGCGAGCAGCCATTCTGCATTGGCTTCGCGAAACTGCAGCAGAGACTTGGATTGAGTTTCCACCCTTGCGCCATCTTTGGCCGGCGTGCTGCACGCCGGCTGCGGTTTGGATTCGCCGTCAATGTCCACCAGACACATGCGGCACACAGCGTGAGACGGCAGGCCGGGATGGTGACACAGCGTCGGAACATAAGCGCCCGCCGCCCGTATGGCATCAAGAACCGTGGCGCCCTTTTCCACCGCCACATCCCGTCCATTAACCGTCATGGTGATCATTGGGCGCCAACCTCCAATGCCCTGACTATACCACAAACAAGGATCCGAACGTATCATTTCGCTGCCTATGGCTTCGATCCAGCAATGCGCATCACGCACAATCATTGTGCGCGCATTGCGGGGTCACGTGCGGGATTTCGGCGCGGTCGATGGTCAGGCTGTGACACCGAGCGCGTCGTGCGCTGAAGTGTAGCGCGCCGCACCGCACGCCATGTTTGACCGCAGCATTTAGTCGACCTGGTGCTGACATATGCGATCGCCATGCGCCAGACCGTCCGGCGGATGGATCACCACCACCTCTCCCGGGGTGATTTTTTCTTTGTGTTCAATCGATCTTAGCGGACTTGACCGTGCGCGAGTGTAACAACTTGATCGGCCATGTCGGCAACAGCGTCGTCGTGCGTGTTCTGGAAACGCTCTAAGGCTCGGATCCCATGCTGCCCTTAGCGCTTGGGGCGCGCACAGCGCTGGCGATCGAGCGTATGATGTTCAGCACCTCTGCGAATACACCCGGCGCAATCCGGCGGAGACTCAGCGCGTAGACGACGGCGCCCAAGGGGACGCAAACCAGCAAAACCAGCAGGGGGGAGGCGCTCCAAGTGTAAAGCTGGTGCTTGGCGCCCATCACGGCGGCGATCATCAGTGCTGACGCGGCTGCCGGTGGCGCGAACTGGCGCAGATAGACCGACCAAGAGAAACGGATGAGTAGGTAGATACTCCATTGCCCAATTGGTAATACGATGGCGCGCCGCACCACATACGCCCAAACAACGGCGACCAGTCCAAATTGGTAAGCGATCACAAAGCCGATCACGTGAAGCGCGGCGCTCAGCAATCCTTGCCATAACCGCCAATGCGGCTTGCCCATGGCGGTGAGCACGTGGCCGCGGAAAAACGCCACACAATCGATAATGCAGCCGACCGCCAAGGCTTGAACAATCGGCGTCGCTTCAGACCAGCGCGCGCCCAATACACTGGCCACGATCTCCGGGGCCATCACCGCAATGCCACAAAAGGTCGGCAGTGCTATGCAAGCGGTGAACTGCGTGGCGCGATAAAACACATGGCGAAAGCGCTCCATGTCATCCTGGAGCCGAGAAAATGTCGATAAAGCGATTTGGCCGCCGGCCGTGACCACCAATTGCATCACGGCATCGCACAGGCCTTTGGCTATGGTGAAGAGACCCAGCGCCGCGGCGCCGAAGACATATGGGATCAAAAGGTAATTGGACTGGTTCTTGGCGGCATTGATGAAGTTTAGCGCGAACAGGCTGGCTCCAAAGCCAACGAGGTCTTTGAAATGCCGGGCGCGAACACGCCGGCCCGGGCGCCATTCACTGGCGCCCCAAATGACCGCGGTGCTGACAGCTTCGTTGACCAAATGCTTCGCCACCAAGCTCCAAACGCCAAAACCCATCACCGCCATCGTCACGCCAACGACCGAGCCGGCCAACAGTCCGCCGAACGAGCGCATCGCCAGGGTTTTGAACTTGAATTCGCGCTCCAGCATCGCTTCGTGCACGCTACGCAGTGCGCCGAGCACAAAGATCAGTGATAGCGCCTGCAGCACCGGCTGAAGTTGCGGCTGATCGAACGCCCGAGCAAAGGCCCCTGCGCCAGCCCAACTGACCAGGGTCAGCATCACCGCCGTGGTCAGACTGGTCCAAAACGCCGTGTCCAGGTGCTCCGGTTCGACGGTCTCGCGTTGGATCAGGGCTTGGCTGAAGCCTTGCTCAAGAAACAGCTGCATCAAGACCACGATCGTGGCCGCCAGCGCCACCACGCCAAAGGCTTCCGGTGTTAAGAGGCGCGCCAGCACAAGAAACACCAGCAAGGACAATACCTTGCCGGCCCAAGCGCTAAGGCCGGACCACAAGACACCAGCGAGCGTTTTTTGCTTTAGGCTCATCGGGGCCACACGGGGCTCAGAGGTAAGGCAAGACCAAGCCGACCATTGAGCCCATGGCGGCGAGCGGAGCGCAGTTCAATCGCGAACGGTGCGCAAGCTCTCAACGTCGGCGCGCATTCATAGTGTCGGGAAAAGTCCGCCGATCGCCCAATTCCCGCTCGCGCTTTCAGTGTCATGGCGCACCGTCAGTGCATCACTGCAACCGGTGATTGCGTATGGCTGCGGTGGGCGCTTCGCCGCTTGGCGTGGCGCGCAACAAGAACCGCTGCCCACGCCCGGACGAACGGATGTACGATGCGTATGCCAACGCGATGCCACAAGGGTGAGTTTCCGATGAGCGGCGCGCGACGCAGGGCGGGCTTGATGAGACCCTCGAGCGTTCGCCAGTCCATCATGGTGGCCTTGCGGCTATCGAAATAGGGATCGGCGGACAGCGACCATTTGTGTTGGAATATGTCGAGGCTTGAGCGCTGCCATTGCGGTGACCAGCGCAAAGCAAAATAGGGCCAATCGCGCAGCTGTATCGGCCGCGCCTTCGACGGAAACAAGTATGTGACGACTGCCGTTGGTTCAAACATCACCAGCCCGCCGTCACGCCAAACAGTCAAACAAAAGTCCAAATGTTCCTTGGTGGCGAGCAAACGCTCATCCAGTTCACCAAAACGCGCAAAGGCGTCTTTACGGACCAGCGCGCAATGAAATTCCGAACACTGCGTTGGTTCCCTTTTTAGCTCCGTGTCAACAACGCGTTTGCCCTGGTGCAAATGGATGTCCGTGATCCGCCGGTCTTCATGTGGTTGTTTGAAGAATACATCCAGGTCCTCTGTAACCTGTCCGCCAGCTTGGTGGATTTCGGTGTGCAGCGGCAGTTTCTGACAGGTGAGCGGCGCCACCACGTCCGCGCCCGTCTCATCGGCACACGCCACCAGCGCGTCGAGCCATCCGGGCGAAACGATGACGTCATTGTCGATGAACACAACGTAGTCGGTCTCAGCTAAGCGCTGTCCGATATTGCGCGCTTCGTTGGGGCTCAAGAAATGGTCGAAGCGCTTGTATGTAAATCCATAATCACGAGCGATCCGGTCAAGATCGGCTGCCACCGACCGAGGACTTGCGCCATCAATGTAAATGACAGACGCGCCAGAGGGCGTGTGCTCTGCGAGGCTGGTCAAAGACTCGACGGCCACCCCAAAGCGTTCGCGGGGTGTAATGACAATGGTGGCGCGGGCGGCTTTATCAGTCATGTCGAATAACCATCTCCAATGGAATTTGCGCGATCGGTGCTCCGGCTCAGCGCCTGCTTTCGCGCCGCAGGTTCACCTGACGGGGCGCCGCCCATGTTGCGGGCGGCCTCATAAGCCTGGAGCATCTGGTCGGTTACAACATCAATCCCAAACGTCTGGCATACATGTTGGTGTGCTCGCTGCGTCATGGTCGGCCATGTCTCCTCAAGCTCCAACATGCGCAGAATTCCGTTTCCCAGTGCAATTTCATCGTCTTCGCGCACCAGGATCCCCGTGTCACCATCGATGACAAGTTCAGGAATACCGCCATGGTCGGTGGCCACCACTGGAACGCCGGTGGCCATCGCTTCTTTGATCGTGTTGACAGGCGCGTCTACACCGCCATCGCGCGCGCGCATCGACGGGGCGAGCATGACATGGGCGTTCTCAAGCATGGACCTCAGTTCTGCGTGCGGGCGCGCGCCATGAAAATGCACGCGATCGGCAAGGCCAAGCTCGGCGCTCAACGCAGCGAGCGCGTCGCGTTCCTCACCATCGCCAATGACATCGAACGTGAAGTCGAACCCTCTCCCGTGCAGGCGGGCGAGCGCCTGTAACGCCCTGTGGATGCCTTTGCGTTCGATCAGACGGCCAACCGCGATGAAGCGGATGGGTCCATTTGCAACCCCGTGCGGCGGCCGATAGGGGAAATCGGTGAGACGAATGCCAGTACCCACAGCGCAAATGCGTTCAGGAAGACACCCCAGTTGGATTGCCCGATTTCTGAAATACTCGCAATTGGCCACAAAGTAATCTGCATCGCGAAAAATACCATCGTAATATTTCTCACCGTGTTGCTGAATTACCTGTGAGATATCATAACCTCGAAAATGCACGATGACAGACCCTGACATCAGTCCAGCCGCGCGGTGCTTAAGCACTTGCCATGCAAGCGTCGCAAATTGACAGTGGATGATATCGTAATGCGCGTCGGTTCCGAGAAATCGCTCCTCGAAGAACGCGCTGAGATTACAGTAAGCGCTGCGGTAGGTCAGTGGTCTGGCCAGCGTTGAGGTCTTCAAGCCATTGCGTGTGAGATTGTCGATTAGAACGCGGGGCAGTGCCGCCGCACGCGACCAAGAGCGTGCGGGATAGACGATGTTGCGCACCGTCACGCGTGCATCATCAATGCGAACGGACGCCGTGCGCGCGCGCGAAGGCGGCGTGTTGGACAGCCCCAGAATGTCGACGGTGTGCCCGCGTTCGGCCAGCGCCAACGCACTGGTGGCGATAAATGGCTCAGAAAACACCGGAAAAGAATGAACGACAAATGCTATTCTCATTGCGGCGCCGCGAGTTTAGCGTTTGGTCTTCCGTTCAGTTGCGGGGCAGCAGTGGGTCCCGTCGCGTCGCGCTTGGCCTTGTATCCTGGCTCGTCGCGCTTGGTCTTTGAGCGCCGATGGAGTTGGCGTCTCACCGCGGCTTTCAGCCTTGCCCACTGTCCCCAAGCCAGTTTGTCTTTGTTGCGCAATCCAAGCACGCTGGCGGACACGCGATGCGACGCTTTCCCATCTATCCGAGGAAATCCGCAAGAGCGTCGGAAGTCGCCGATCGTCGCCGCCAAGTCCCGATGGTCGAAGAATACGGCGTGGCGTTCCGTCAGGTGCGTGCCCTGGGACATGGCGCGCCGAAATCGGGGGTCGCATCGCCAATCGTCAGCCGCGTCGGTCCATAGGGTGTGCATGACGTCAAAACTGTCGGCGATGTAACGCCGGCTTGAATTGTTGGACGTGCGTCCGGGGGTTTGATGGTGACGATACATTGCTCGACCGTGTTGCCCCTGCGCCAATTTAGGGTGATAGAGCGCCGCGCGATAAAGCAGGTCGCCATCCTGATTACGCAGCAGCGAGCTATTCCAACCGCCAATGGAACGGACGAATTGCGTTCGCCATAGCAGGGCGCATGGCGGGAGACATTGACCGCCCAGCCAGTCGATAACCAGTTCACGCTCATTTAAGTGGCTAGGCTGGCGCCGGTCGCGAGGCGGACGGCCGTCATGGAACGCGTCAGCGCAGCGCCCGATCACGAGGTCGGCGTTCTCGGCCGAAGCGGTGGATAGCTGCCCTTCAAGAAACCCGTGTTCAAGATAATCATCGGCATCCAGGAAGATGATGTAAGGGTTTCGCGCTTCGCGAAGCCCCAGATTTCGCGCGTAACTCGCTCCGATGTATGGATTATGGAAAAGGCGAAGATGATCACCAAAGCGTCTAAGGACATTTAAGGTTTGATCGGTGGAGCCGTCGTCGACGACGATAATCTCTAAAGGCACAGTCTGTTGCAAGACCGAGTCAAGGCAATGCGCGATCCATGGTGCGCTATTGAAACACGGAATGACAACGGAAACGGCTTCGTCAGTACGACGTCTCATATTGAAAACCAACTCTGCCCCAAGACCATGGGTGAGCAATTAGCATGCCAGACGACGCGATTGCTATGATTTACTTTTGAGTGAAACGATAGCGTTTCATGGATCGTCCTCCTACGGCCATACAAAAGCCGAAAATCCCAGTTCGCAATGGCCCGGATTACGGGAAGAAGGCCACCCGCGCGGCTCAAAGCGGTTATGGTGCGGCAACGCTCGCACGTTCGAGCATCCAAGGGAGCGCGTCATGACACATCAGGCGGATTGGTATTTCGATTTTCTATCGCCCTATCCCTATCTGCAGATGGCGCGGTTTGACGATTTGCCGAATAATCTTGTCATCACGCCCAAGCCGGTGGTGTTCGCCGCACTGCTCAATCATTGGGGTCACAAGGGGCCGGCGGAGATCCCGGCAAAAAAGCGTCAAACCTATTTCTACACGCGCTGGCTCGCGCAGAACCGAGGCTTGGCGTTTGCCGGTCCACCGCGCCATCCGTTTTATCCACTGCCCTTGTTGCGCCTTTGCTTATCAGCCGGCGCCACCATCGACAGCATCAAGATCATCTATGAGCATGTCTGGGGTGAGGGCAATGATGGTCAGGATGAGGACAGTATTATTCAGCTATCAAAAAAGCTCGGCGTCCAAAATCCCGTGTCGGCGATCAATGATCAGTCGGTGAAGGATCGTTTGCGCGCCAACACTGATGAAGCCATCGCGCGTGGCGTTTATGGGATCCCCACGTTTTATTGTGCAGGTGAGTTGTTTTGGGGCGATGATGCGACGCCGCTGTTTGCCGCTTTTCTTGACGACCCGGACATGTTTAGGCGCCCGCCTTACTCCGCATTTGAACAGGTCACCGCTGCTGTGACCCGATGAACTCATGATGAACTCGTGCGGCATTATCCTTCGCGCATACGCCCATCTGGCGTTAGGTGCACGGTGAGGCCGGATTCGGCTGACGCATAAATCGCATCCATAATCCGAACGTCACGCAGACCCATTTCGCCGGGCGTTTTGTTTGCGGTCCCGCTGCTGACTGCTTCGGCGAAGTGGTCGAGCTGTCCAGCGAACTGCACGCGCGAGTCGCCGAGCGAAAGCGCTTCTTGGCTTCGTCCGCGGCGTAATGAAATTGTATTGCCGCCATAGGATGTGGCTGGGTCCATAACCATCACCCCGCCATCGCCGCGCACTTCCACTCGGTTTTGTCCGGCTGCGTTATAAGAGGTGCCGATCTGGGCGACCGCGCCGGATGGGAACCGCAATTGAGCCGCTACGGACCCCGCGATTTCGACGAAGCGTGGATCATTGGCCGGGGCGGTCGCGGCTGCGCTGATCCGCTCCGGCATTTCGCCGGTGAGGTAAAGTGCGGCCTGGACGCCATAAATTCCATAGTCTTCAAGTGCGCTGCCTCCCGCGAGGGCGCGCACCACGCGCCAGTTGTCCGGCGGAGAGGTGGAGCCCATCACGTAGGTATGGTCGGTGCGCAGGAATTTGATATTGCCCACCGCGCCTTCGCGCATCAGTTCGATGGCGCGCAAATTATAGGGTTCAAAATGGCAGCGATATCCCACCATCAATTGGCGACCGGCGCGTTGGCTGGCAGCGATCATCCGCTGACATTCGTTTGAACTGAGCGCCATGGGCTTTTCGCACAGCACATGTTTGCCGGCGGCGAAGCATTTTTCCGCCCAATCAGCGTGAAGCCCGTTGGGTAGGATGATGTACACGCCATCAATACGGTCATCCTCGGCGATGGCATCGAAGTTGTCATAGCTGTAGATTGCGTCGTCCGGCACGCCATAGGCTGCAGCCACACGCGACGCTTTTTCACCATTGCCGGACACCACCCCCGCCACATGACAGTTCTGCGTTTGAAAAAACTCCGGCATGATTTGGCGCAGCGCGTATCCGCCAAGCCCCATAATGGCGATGCCAACGCTTTGTTCATTGGGACGACCGGGCGGGGTGCTGGGCAGATTTACGCCGCCGGGCATGGGTCGCCCAATGGCGCGAAGCGGTAGGCGATCATACTCCGGATTATCGTCTTGCGCGTGCAGAGAGCTTGAAAGCCAAGGGCTGAGCGAAACACCGGCTGTAAGTTGGAGAAATCGGCGACGATGCGTGGATGTCATGGTCAGGTTCCGCATGCTCTGGTCTACGATAGCGCTACCAGGCTAGCGCGCGGATGGACGAGAGTCAGCAGGACCCATTGCCAAAGAAACGTTGACCTTGGCGCCATGCCAGTTTGCCAACCGCGAATAATCGTATTGAATATGAATTCATATTCACTTATGATGCAGCACGAATGGCAATCCATGATAGCGTTGAGGTTGACTCAAATGATTGAATTTTTTGATTTTTTTTCGCAAGCGGACTTGACTGCAATGCAGTGGACGCTGTTGGCCTTGATCGTAATCGGCTTGCCGATCGAGGGCGAAATTGCATTACGGCTGTACAAGCCGCGCATTTTAGGCAACCGACCCGATGCCCGATTGGGAACCTACTTCTACGCCATTGTTTCGCTGTGGGCCTTCGCGCTTGCCGTGCTGGTCGTCTGGGCGATTGAAGGGCGCAGCTGGGCAGAGTTAGGCTTTCGCTATTCTGTTGATGCGCCCACGCTTGTGGTCACGGCGCTTTGTGCGGCGATTGCAGGATACTTTCTGGTTGTGCTGATCCAGACGCATACGAACCCCACAGTGCGCCAAAACTATCGCGACGCGCTCGCAAAGGCCGATGGTCTCCATTACTTCATGCCGAGAAAACGCAGCGAATACAAAGCGTTTATGGGGTTGGGCGTTACTGCCGGCATCACTGAGGAGATAATTTTCAGAGGGTTTCTGATCTGGGCCCTCTCACACTTCATGCCGATTTGGGTCGCGGCTAGCGCGTCTTGGCTTCTATTCGTGTTTATGCACCGCTACCAAGGTCTGGCCGGGTTAGCGCAAGTGAGCGTGGCGGGTGCTCTGTTGACCGCGTTTTACGTCGCGTCCGGGTCGCTTTATCCCCTGATCGCGCTGCATATCGCCGTCGACGTCCTCAACAACGCCATCCTGTGGCGGGCGCGTCAGCCTGAGTCTGCCTCCCAGGAAGTCAGCGCCTGAACGTGCGTCCTCATATCCGCAGCGACCGCCCACGCTTGAAGGCCTGGCTGTCTGTGTGGATCGCAGGGCAAAGCGCCAATCCGACTGAAAACTATATCCTTCTCCCCGATTGGCCCTTCCAAACAACGCCATCTCCTATACCTATTTCACGTGGTCACACCTTCGCGCTACCAGAATGATCCGATTGATTTTTTCGGCGGTTGTAGGATGGGTGGAAACCAGAGCTGCAAATTGAACATCGCCATACCGCGCGGCTCGCTGCGCATACGCTAAACTCACCGACGACGGCGTTACGCGATAATGGCTTCCTGACATTGGCTGGCTTGTCGGTCTCAGTGGTGTGGCGTGCGCGACGGTTTACCTGACCTGCCGCTGACACGGACCGATACCGGTGTGCATCTTGAGTGAAACGCAATGCAGGCCGCTGACATTATTGAAGTTCTGCGTCGGTTCAAGGGGCACACTGGATGCCCGGAGGTCTATCCCGAAAGTGAAATCGGGCTTTGCGGCGGCAAATGGTCTTTGTTTGAGGTGCGTTGAGTATGAAAGCTGTTTGGTATGAAGAGTTTGGTCCTGCCTCTGACGTTCTGATCTATGGTGAACGTCCCGACCCTTTGCCCCAAGCTGGGGAAGTCTTGGTCCGATTGGAAGCCAGCGGTGTAAATCCCTCCGACGTGAAGAAACGGGCCGGTTCGTTCGCGGACCAATTGGACCAATGTTACGTCATTCCCCACAGCGACGGCGCCGGCGTCATCGAGGCGGTGGGCAATGGGGTGGATCAGTCGCGAATTGGCGAGCGCGTTTGGATTCATCAGGCTCAGCATAACTGCCGGTTTGGCACGGCGGCTGAACGTGTGGCCGTTCCCAGTGTGCGTGCGCCGCGATTGCCCGAGCAGGTGAGTTTTGAGATTGGCGCGGGCCTAGGCATTCCAGCAATGACCGCGCACCGGTGTGTTTTTGCGGATGGCGATCCGCGCGGATCGACCATTGTGATTACCGGCGGCGCAGGGCGGGTTGGCCATTACGCCATTCAGTGGGCTTCTCAAGCTTTTGCGCGCGTCATCGCCACAGCAAGTACGCCGGCCGATGAGCACGCATGCTTGGAGGCCGGCGCCACCGCAGTTGTCAACCACCGTGATTCCCAATGGGGTCAACGGGTTCTCGACGTCACCGGCGGGCGCAAAGTTGATCGCGTCATTGATGTGGAGTTTGGCCAGAATCTGCCCGAAATTCTCAACGTGGTCAGGACAAGCGGGGTGATTGCAACGTTTGGTTCGTCACACACGCCTGAACCGGTGCTGCCCTTTTATCGCATGATGTACCAAGATCTGACGGTGCGCATGGTGATTGTCTACGCCATGCCCGAGGCCGCCAAAGCGCAAGCGATCGCTGATATCAATGATGCGCTTAGGGAGGGGCGTTTGCAGCATCGCATCGCGAAGGTCTTTCCCTTGCAGGATTGTGGTGGCGCTCATCAGATGGTCGAGCAAAGCCGCGTTCGCGGCGCCGTGTTGGTGGACACCAAGACTGGCTAATCGTGGGTATAGCGCCCCTGGAATGATGGGTTGATCGCGCTCAACTCAAGTTTCAGCGTTGTTTTGTCGGCGGGTTGCTGGTCTATAGCCACGGTTACCAATTACGCCAGTCCATCTCCTATGTGAGCCCCGCCCATGTCCGAATTTCTATTACTTGCGTTCATTTTTTTGTTTGCGGGTATTGTGGCGGTGCCGATCGCTTCACGATTGGGCTTAGGCTCGGTGCTGGGATATTTGCTGGCGGGGATTGCGATCAGCCCAATTCTCGCTTGGCTCGATGTCGACATCATCGCCATTCAGCATTTCGCAGAGTTCGGCGTCGTGATGATGCTGTTTTTGGTGGGCCTGGAGCTTGAACCCAGACGGCTGTGGGACTTGCGCGGCCGCTTGCTCGGGCTTGGCGGCGGACAAGTCGTGGGGACCGCCGCACTGATTATGGCCGGTTGCATGGCGTTCGATGTGCGGTGGAATTATGCGCTGGCGATCGGTTTGATTTTGGCGCTCTCATCCACCGCCATTGTTTTGCAAACCCTTAAAGAAAAGGGCTTGATGAACAGTGATGGCGGGCAAGCCAGTTTTTCTGTCCTCTTGTTTCAGGATATCGCCGTCATTCCGATGCTGGCGTTCTTGCCCTTGCTGGCGGCGCCCGAATTGGTCGAAGCCGCGAGCCACACCGTAGGCCATTCAGGCGATCATAGCGCAGGCGCGGACGGTCACGGCATGGATTTGAGCCTCGTGGCGGGGCTGGAGCCTTGGCAGTCCATCTTGGTGACCGTGGGCGCTGTGGCGGCCGTGATTGTAGGGGGCAGTTATTTGACCCGCCCCATATTTCGTTTCGTGGCCGCCGCCCAATTGCGTGAGTTGTTCACCGCCGTCGCCCTGATCTTGGTGGTGGGGATCGCATTATTGATGACGTTGGTGGGATTGTCGCCAGCGCTCGGCACATTTCTCGCCGGGGTGGTGTTGGCCAATAGCGAGTATCGCCACGAACTCGAAGCCGATATCGATCCGTTCAGAGGGTTGTTGCTGGGTCTGTTCTTCATCACGGTCGGAGCGGGGATCAACTTTCCCTTGCTCATGGGCAATC
>CAZWVH010000015.1:24634-48056 GCA_964636945.1 uncultured Caulobacterales bacterium
GGGCTCGCAATTGTCCCCGTTATGATCGCCGCAGCGACGTTTGGATTGATTGCTCTCTAGTTTCTTGTCTTGTCGATTCTTGGCCGGTTGTTCTCAATCAAGGGCGGACCGGGGTGGCTTTTTTCCCTCAGCTTGGCCCAAGCGGGCGAGTTTGGGTTCGTCCTCTTAACATTCAGCGTGGCCAACGGCGTCCTGCCACCGGCCATGGCAGACCAGCTTTTGCTGATCGTCGCCTTGTCCATGTTGCTCACACCGCTTCTTTTCATTGCGTATGAACGCGTTGCAGCGCCTATGACTACGCGTCGCCACGAGCGGGAAGCCGACGCCATCGATCAACGCAATCACGTGATCATCGCCGGGCGCGGACGCATGGGCGGAATCATCGACCGCATATTAAACAGCGGCGGCATACAGTCGACCGTCATCGACTATAACTCCCGACACTTGGACATTATTCGCAAGTTCGGATTGCACGCGTATTTCGGCGACGCCACGCGGCCGGATTTGTTGCATGCGGCGGGAATTGAGGACGCTAAGCTCTTGATTGTGGCCATTGATGACAAAACCCAGATCAGCGAATTGGTGAGCTACGTGCTGGCGAACCATCCCAAAGTTCATGTGGTCGCGCGGGCAGTCGATCGTGATCATGTGTATGAGCTTTGGGCCCGCGGTTGCCGCGACATCATCCGTGAAACGTATGATAGCTCGTTGCGCATGGGCCGTTCAGCGTTCGAGGCGCTCGGCCTTTCGCGCGAGCAGGCAAGCGAAATCGTCACAGCCTTCGATGAAATGGATCGAAAGCTCATGGTGGGGGCTGCTGACGCCTATGACATCTCGATTCCGCTCCACGAAAACGCCGCCTACATCGAAAAAGTTGTGACCATGCGAGACCGCTGGGAGCTGGAGCTGCGCCAACGGGTGTCGGAAATCATGGGTAAAGAGCGCTAGCCTCCATCTGCGAATGGATTGTTCATCGGTGTTTCATAGCCCGGTTGACGATCACCACGGGCATCGCCAAGCAGGCTGACAAGCTCAGTTGGCGGCAAATTTACGGCGCTGCTTCATTGGCGGGCCCTGGCTTTATCATGACCTTATTGATCGGTGCGCACGCGTTTGACGGTCCGGCCGAGCAATACGCGGTCCGGCCGGGCGTTCTGAGCGGCTCTGGGGCTTCGGTGGTGATTGGCTATTTGGTCCTGGGCATTGCGGGGGGGTGAGCAAAGCCAGTCGGCGGCCAAGCCGTCCCCCGCTGAACGACCTCCAATGATGGTGCTCGAACGCCTTATTGCGACAGCAACGCTTTGGCCCGCGCGCTGAGGTGGTCGGCCAAGATGCGGAAGTCACGATCTCGCGGGGAGGTCGCCCGCCAAGTGAGCGTGATCCAACGCCAAGGCGCATCAAGGTTGATGTCACGGACGACCACAGCAGCGTCGTCGCGCATCTCCGAGCGTTCATACAGAGCGGGAAACAGCGCCGCGCCCATGCCCATGCCCACCATTTGGCGCAAGCCATCCAGGCTGGTGCCTTCATAGTCGAGCAGCAAATTGGCCTTGGCCGAACGGGCGAGGCTGCGTACGCGATCGGCGAGATAGTGACCAGCTTCGAGCGTCAGCAAATTTTCATTATTCAAGTCCTGCAACTGGACAACAGATTGCGCGGTCAAGGTGTGATCGGCGGGCAGGCCTAGTCTCAGCGGCTCTTGGAATAGCTCATAGACTGTCAATGCCGTGTCATCTTGTGGGGGAGTCGATAAAATCACGTCGAACTCACCGCTGCGCAATCGCGTTTCCAATTCCACCGTTCTGGTTTCACGCACATAAAGCCGCAAATCTGGATGCAGAGCGTGAAGATCCGGGATCGCCTGCGGCAAGAGGTAGGGGCCGACGGTGGGCAGCGCGCCCAGCTTGATTAATCCGCCCAGACTGTCCTGGGTCGAGCGGATCACGTCTTCAAGCTCGCGCACATCGGTGAGAATACGCCGCGCGCGCTCGGTGATCTCCTGCCCAAGCGGCGTAAGCGTGGCGCCCTGACGTCCGCGCTCAAGGAGTTTAGCGCCAAGATTGTGCTCAAGCTGGGCAATTTGCTCCGACAGCGCGGGCTGACTGATGTGCACCCGCTGTGCCGCCAGGTTAAATCGTCCAGCGTCAGCGACGGCGATCAGGTAGTTGAGTTGGCGAAGCGTGGGGAGCGCCATAATGAGGTTTTTCCGATGCAAACGAGAATTACGTTCGATTAGACCAATTCAAAGGAGTCGTCCAGTGTGGATGTGTGATCCAAACTAAGGAGAATGAAGACAAATGGAGGCACGACTTATTGCATTGCAGAACAAGCATGCCCTGCTTGAGGGGCGTTTGGCGCAAGAGCTCCAAAGGCCACTGCCGAATGACGTGACCGTAAGTCGGCTGAAAGTCTCAAAACTGCGCGTTAAGGACGAAATGGCCGTCCTGCTGCGCCGCCGGCAAGACGCGAGACGCCGAAGCGACTCCGGCGCGGGTGGCGCGCCTTGCATGCTTTAGCTGAGGGATTGAGTGAAGGCTAGCGATGGCTTGGGTGAGTTGGCCTTGGCGGTTTCGTCAAACCACAGACGACCAGGGCTGGCTCAACCGTGCAGCGGAGTTGATAATCCCCACCATGGAGTAGGTCTGTGGGAAATTGCCCCATAGCTCGCCGGTGGCGGTTTCCACGTCCTCCGACAATAGTCCCAGCTTTGTGCGTTTCGACAGTATGTGTTCGAACATTTCGAGCGCTTCCTCGCGTCGGCCGATCTGCGCCAGCGCATCGATATGCCAGAATGTGCACGCGGTGAAGGCGGTTTTAGGCGCGCCGAAATCATCTGGCGCCACATACCGATAGACGTGACAGTCTGAGCGCAGCTCCCGATTGATGGCGTCCACAGTGGCGACAAATCGCGGGTCGGTCGCGGGCAAGAAGCCCACTTCGGCCATGAGCAGAACAGAGGCGTCGAGTGCTTCGTCACCATATGCGCCAGTAAACGCCTGACGCGATTCATGCCAAGCGCCGTCTAGGATCGACGCGCGTATTTTGCCGGCCCGGTCGAACCAATATTGGGCGCGTTCAAGCAGATTGAGCCGCTTGGCGATTTTGGCGAGCCGGTCACATGCCGCCCAGCACATCAGAGCCGAGGATGTATGGACCGCGGCGCGCGTGCGATACTCCCAAATGCCGGCGTCGGGCTGGTCATGCATGGCGAAAGCGCGTTCGCCAACCCGCTCCAAATCGTGAAACTCTCGATGCGCGGCCGGGGCGAAGAGGCGTTCATCAAAAAACGCCTGGGCCGCGCCGAGGATCACGTGCCCATATACGTCATGCTGGATGTGCTCGGCCGCCTGGTTGCCGAATCGCACCGGAGCATGGCCGCGATAACCCGGCAATGCGGGCATGATGTTCTCGGTCAGATCGCCTTCAAGGCCCACGCCGTAAACAGGTTGAATGTGACCGCCCTCAGTTTGGGCGACGATATTGCGCAAAAACCGAAGATAAAGCTCAAGGGTGCCAACGGCCGACAGTCGATTGAGCGCGGTGACTGTGAAATACGCGTCGCGCAGCCAGCAATATCGATAATCCCAATTGCGTTCAGATCCCTCATGTTCGGGAACGCTGCTGGTGAGGGCGGCGACAATGCCGCCAGTTTCTTCATAGACGCACAATTTCAGTGTGATCGCTGCGCGAATTACAGCGTCTTGCCATTCAAGGGGCAATGCAAGGCGGCGTGACCATTCCAGCCAATGGGAGGCCGTGCGTTCCTCCCAATCGCGCGCCAATTGGTGAACCGTGTCGGACAGAGGTTCGTCAGGCCCGCACACCATGTTGATGGGCTGGTCGAGCACAAATTCCGTATGCGACATAATGTAGGATAAAGGCGCATCGGTGGTCAGACGGAAATTGGAGTCGGCGTTGGTGAAGGCGATATGGCTGACCCCGCGTGTGGCGCGCATGGCCTCTGCGCCCCAATGGGCCTCTGGCCGCAAGGTGACCTTGATCCGCGGGCTGCCGGCAATGGGGCGGATGCGGCGCACGAACGCCGCTGGACGAAAGGTTCGTCCGCGTGCAGAAAACCGTGGCGCAAAGTCGGTGATCTCGATGATGGAGCCATCTTTGGCTTCCAATTCTGTGCGCAAGATCGCTGTGTTGCGCTCATAGCGCTGGCGTGACGTCGCCATATCCCGCAATTCGACGGCGAACACGCCGCCGCCGCCTAACAGGGCGTTGAACACCGGCTCGCCGTCAAATCGCGGCAAACACATCCAGGCGTAACGGCCTTGTTCGTCAATCAGTCCGGCAATGGCCCCATTGCCGATCACCCCCAGCTCAAGACTGCTCAACCCTTCCTCCCATGAGAAGCCAGTCGTGGACGCTTGCCGGATCTGGCATGCGCAGATCAGCGACGGTAGCGCCTTCCCCGACCTTGATAGCCAGGCCATCCAGGTCATGAACAGCACGAAAAGCATCTTCGTCTGTAACATCATCACCGACCATGATGACCCGGCGGCCTGCGAAGGGCGGCGTCGCCATCATCCGCCGGACAGCCGCCCCCTTATTGGCGTGTTTGGGCTTAACCTCGATCACCATTTTGCCGTGCTGGACAAGATAGTCGGCATGTAAGCCCGCAGCCTCCGTAACCGCGTCCAGGAGTTTCGGTCCGGCGTCGGGCGCAGCCCGGTAGTGCATCGCAAGGATCGGGCCCTTGTCCTCCACGAAGGATCCAGGGGCAGTTTGAGCAATGTCGCAGAGCGCCTCAGCGAGGTCAGCGGGGGCGCAGTCCCGGCTTGTGGGCGGCGCCTCTCCTGGTCGGCACACGTCTAAGCCATGCCCGCCAATGCGCCAGAGTGCGTCAGGCGTGCGCAGCGACAGATCACGGATATCCCGTCCACTGATGATCGCGACCGCTTGCTCGAGCGCTTTGGAAAGACCGACTAAGGCGGCGCAGACCACTGGATCCATTTGCACATCGGCCGCGCTGTCTTGGATCGGCGCGAGCGTACCGTCGAAATCTAAAAACAAGGCATCGTTCGGCGCAATGGGCGGAACAGCGTGCGGGGTCGGTGCAGGTTGCGGCATGAGCATGTCCCCATTCCTCGAATGTGGGCGTGTCGATTAGGTCTCGATCGGCTCATCCGTGGTCTGGGTCAAGGCCGCAAGGAAATCTTGACGCCATTTGGTGATGTCGTTTTCCACAACCACGTCCCAACACGCTTTCCAACGGTTTTTGCGTTCGGCCAATGACATTTGCAAGGCCGTCCGGATTGCTTCTGAGACATTGGCCACGTCGTGCGGGTTCACCAAGAGTGCATCGCGCAGGAGGTCGGACGCGCCGGCGAACTCTGACAACACCAAGACTCCCGGATCGTCGGGGTTCTGAGCCGCGATGTATTCCTGAGCGACCAAATTCATGCCATCTCGAAGCGGCGTGACGAGCCCAACGCGCGCCAATCGAAACAGTCCGGCCAATTCTTCGCGCGAATAGGTGCGGGCAAGATACCGGATCGGAATCCAATCCAAATCGCCATAATCGCCGTTGATCCGCCCAGCGAGGCCATCCAGGTCTGCTCTGAGCTCCATATAGGCCTCCACCTTGGAGCGCGACGGCGGTGCGATTTGGGTGAAGGAGACCTCGCCATGGGTGTCGTGATAATTGTCAAATAATCGCCCTATGGCGCGAAAACGCTGCGGCAATCCTTTAGAGTAGTCCATCCGGTCAACACCAATGATCAGGGAACGGTCCCCGAGAAATCCGCCAATGCGCGCTGCGGCGGCCTGGGCCTCTTCTGACACCGCGATCTTGGAGAATGTCTCGTGATCGATGCCAATGGGAAAGGGCTTGACCGTCAGTGTACGCCCAAAGGCGCGGATGGTGTCGCCTTTGGCCTCGTAATCGGCGGCTTGTTCACTGAGATAGCGTAAGAAATTGCGCGTGTCGCCGCGGGTTTGAAAGCCGATGACGTCGTAGGCGGCCATGGCGCGCGCGAGCCGCCCATGTTCAGGCAAAGTGCGGAAAATCTCTGGCGGCGGAAACGGAATATGCAGAAAGAATCCAATGCGGCCACCCCATGATTCCTGGCGTAGGGCGTCGCCAAACGTCAAAAAGTGATAATCATGCACCCACACTACGTCGCCGTCGCGCAGTTGCCGCTTCAGCAATTGCGCCAAACGGCGGTTCACATTTTCATAGGCGCGAAAGTCCAGCTCATCAAAGACCGCAAGGTCGGTGCGGTAATGAAGCACGGGCCACAAGGCGCGGTTCGCGTAGCCCAGATAGAAGCCCTCATGTTCTTTATGAGTCAGGTCAGCGAGGGCATAATCAATTCCGTCCGCAGACAGAATACGGACACCGCGCGCTTCATCATCGACCAAATCGCCGCTCCAGCCAAACCAAAGCCCGCCGGTGCGCGCTAGGGCGTCCCACAACGCCACGGCTAGCCCGCCTGCGCGCGATGCCGACCCGGCCGCCGTTCGGTTGGACACCGCAATTAATCGTCCCATAAGTTCATCCCGTCAAAGCCCCGAGGGGCGATCAGCCCGCCCGTCGCAGAGGTATACCACGATGACACGGCCGCGTCCGTGACGTCGATGGCTAACGGGCATTATTTGCCATATGCCTTCACTTCGCGCCGGGCTGGTCTCTGGCTTGGTGTCGGTTTGTGGCGATGGGCTGTGATGCGCTCAAGAATGGGCATAAAGTAGCAAGATAAAGGTCTCGATCATGAACATTCCCGCTGACCGCCGGCGCGCTGCGCTGGACAAGAACGTCGCCCTGATCGTGGGGGCGAGTCGCGGCATTGGTTTGGCGTGCGCGAAGGTGCTCGCCGGTTATGGAGCGCGTGTGGTGCTCGCCGCCCGATCGCTTGAGACGGCTAGGGCGTGCGCCGAGGAGATCGTCGTCCATGGCGGTCACGCCGACGCCGTGTCATGCGACGCAACATGTTTTGCCGACGTCCAATCTGCCGTCGACCAGTGTGTCACAACCCATGGCCGTCTCGATATCCTGGTGAACAATGCAGGCGTGATCGAGCCCATTGCGCATTTGGCCCAGACCGATCCGGCGGCCTGGTCCCATGCCGTCGATGTCAATCTCAAAGGCGTTTACCACGGACTGCGCGCCGCATTGCCGGTGATGCTCCACCAGGGCGCGGGGACCATCGTCACAATCAGTTCCGGCGCCGCCAATAACGCCATGGAAGGCTGGAGCGCCTATTGCGCCACCAAAGCGGCGGTGAAAATGCTCACGCAATGCGCCCACAAGGACCATGGCGACAGCGGTGTGCGGGTGATGGGGCTGAGCCCCGGAACCGTGGCCACCGACATGATGGCGACCATCAAGCAATCGGGCGTGAATCCCGTCAGTCAACTGGATTGGTCTGCGCACATTCCACCTGAATGGGCCGGCGAGGCGGTGGCGTTCTTGTGCACGCCGGACGCCGCCGAATTTGCGGGGACCGACTTTTCCATCAAGACCGATGAGGGCCGCCGTGCGGTGGGACTGCCGCTGGTGACGTGATAGCTCTCAGATGGCGACCGATGCCAAACGGACGTCCGCCGCGCGGGCGCTAGGCCGGCCGCAAAACCGCCTCGAGCCAACTGATGCTTGCTCGGCCCCGCAGTCTGGTTCCTCCTGAAAGAATGCGTGTTCGGGGGCCTACACACTGTCGCGCCGTGCACAAATATTGTCCTCGACGGCAAAGACATACCGGGAGAGATGTGCGAGTTTACGGTAGCCGAGGACGTCGGGTTGCTCCCCCCCTCCCTCCCGTCGTTCTGGCCAATCTGGGCGGCTGCAAAGCGTGCGTAACACCTTTGCGGCCGCTCTTATCACTGGCGCCTGTCGGCGTTCGCCCTGTCTTTCCACATTGCCGTTGTCCGACATAGTCCGGTAAGGTTTTCCTGCTTCAATCGGGCTGAGTATCCCCGAATTTTCGTGGATTTTGGACTTCAAGGGTGTGAGCAATGGCAGTGTTTCGGTCCTTCATCGTGGTGTGCGTGATTGCGCTGAGCCTGGTGGCGCCGGCGAAGGCGGATGATCTCGAAGACATTCTCGAGCGCGGTACGGTGCGCATCGGCGTATCCCTGTTTACGCCGTGGACTATCCGCTCCGACGACGGGGAACTATCCGGATTCGAGATCGAGGTGGGGCGGCGCCTGGCCAAGGATATGGGGGTTGAAGCCGAGTTCATCGTATTTGATTGGCCCGATATCATCCCGGCGCTGATCAACGATGAGATTGATGTCATTGCCGGCGGCATGGCCATCACGCCGCAGCGCGCTTTGTTGGTGAATTTCACACAACCCTACGCCGATGGCGGCGTGGCCTTGGCGGCCAATCGCGACCGCACGCGTAGGGTGGAGGGGCTGGAAGATCTCAATCAGTCCAATGTGACCATCGTTGCGGTGGCCGAAACATTCCCCGCGCGCGTGGCGCGCACTTTGTTCAACGCGGCGAATGTGACGATCGTGAACACCGAAGCGGAGGCCGAAGCGGCGTTGGTTGCTGGCGATGCGCACGTTTACGTGGCGTCGTTGTCTGAGGCGCGGTTGTTGGCTGCGCGCCATCCTGATGACGTCGATGTGCCGATCAACCGTGCGATCGTCGGCAGCAAAGCTGGTCTTGCCGTGCGCAAGGGCGAACATGATTGGCTGACATTTCTCAATGCATGGATCGTGTCTGTGGAAGCGGAGCGGTGGCTGCAAACCACACACGATTATTGGTTCACCACGCTCGACTGGGCGCAGGCGCCCACCAATTAGCGAGCGGGGGCGGACGCCATGCGGGCCAATACACTGATCTTCTGCACCATCGCCGGCGTTGTCGCCGCGTGCGTCAGCGGGCCGGATCCGCTTGGCGGCTATTGGGAGCTGGACCGTGGGGAGGGCTTGGATATCAACCCGCCGCCAATCCACGCCGATCCTGCGTCCGAGAATGATCCGGTGTACGCCAATCAGACATATTGGCGCGATAAAACTTACGACACGTATGACGAGTGGCGCGCGACCGACCGGGCTGATCTGGCGTGGCGCGCGCGAGGCGATCCTTACTATTATGATGACCGGATCGCTTTCGATCCCTCCAGCGAATACTATCGCGACACGACGAGGGTTGGCTCGGTATACGGCGTGCCTCGAGATGAACCGCCATCGTCAGCGCTGTTTTACGCGGACTCTCCATATTACGACTAAGACCATTGCTGCGAAGCGGTTCACCGCAGCGGCCATTACCCTCACTTTATTGCTGTCAGCGGCTTCTGGTTCAGGGCGCTGCGCATTTCCAGCGCGCCAGAATCAGCACTGAATGACCCGCCTATTGGGTGTGGTAAAATAGTCTTGATGGAGATTTTTCCATCTTTCGTGCACGCCCGACTTGAAATTGTTGGCGCTGTCATGATTCTACCCTAATTGTGTTATCCATGAGGGTGACGCGGTCGGTATACGGCAGCACTAGTTACAGCCAGGGGGACATCATGGCCTTTGATACGTTTTCAACACTGCGCACACGCGGCGCGGCGCTGCTTGCGGGCGTTTCCGTTGCAGCAATCGGGGTTGGGGGAGTCGCGATTGCGCAGGACGAGGGCGAAGGCGCCCAGCGCGATCGCATTCGGGTTACTGCGTTGAAGCGCGAACAAGACGAATCAGACGTTCCGGTGTCGATCACCACGTTCAGCACCGAAGACCTGATCAACACGCGCGGCCGTACGCTCGAGGGTCTCGAGCAGCTGACGCCGAACTTCTCATTCGAAGGCTCGGGCACGTTCCCCGCACTGACCATTCGCGGTGTGGGCGCGGGCGGCCGGAATGTGGGCTTCTCGACCCGCGTTGGCGCGTATCTGGACGGCGTGTATGTGGGTCAACCGCCCGCGCTGCCTTTGCCGCTGCTTGATGTGGAGCGCATCGAGGTGCTTCGTGGTCCCCAAGGCAACCTTTATGGCCGTAACACGGTGTCTGGCGCCGTGAACGTGATCACCAAACTGCCAGGCTCTGAGCCTGAAGCGCGTGCGCAAGTGGGTTTCGGCAACTTCAACCTGTTCGAAGCCCAAGGCTATGTGGGCGGGCCAATTGTCGATCGAGTTCTCTACGCTGGCCTGTCGGCCGGTTATGAATCGCGCGACGGCTTTTACGACAATGTGTTCGATGGTTCAGACGTTGAAGATCTTGAACGCACGGCCGTACGCGGTACGGTGAGCTTCGACGCCACTGAAGGCCTCAGCTTCACCTTCCGCGGCGACTATTCTGAAACACTGACGTCGAATGTTGTGGGTCAAACGCTTGAGCCGGTCTTGGCCGGGGTGATCGGCCCGGTCGTTCCTTTTGAGGACCGGCCAATCCGCACAGTCAGCGTCAACACGGCCCCGGAGAACAACACTGAGATTTGGGGCGCTAGCTTAACCTCAGAGTATGAGACGGCAAACGGCTGGACATTCAAGTCAATCACCGCGCAACGCAACAGCCAGCAATTACGGATCAACGACCTCGATTATTCGGAGTTGGACATCATTTCGCTGCGCTATGACGACGAGTTTGATCAGTTCACCCAAGAGCTGCAAATCCTGTCGCCAGACACCGACCGCTTCCGCTTTATTGTGGGCGCGTACTACTTCGATGAAACAGCGGACTCCAATCGCACAGTGCCGGTTGGCCCTGATGCATCACTGCCCCTGGTTCCAGTGGCGCCGGGTGTGCTTATCGGCATCGGTGATGCGCTTGGTCTCGCCCCAGGCACGAGCACGGACGCTGTGGCGACGGTGGAAACAGAATCACTTGCAGGTTTCTTTTCCGCTGACTTTGACGTCACCGACCGCTGGACGGTCACCGGCGGCGCTCGTTACACGGTCGACGAGAAGAATGTCGATTTCGCCATTGACGGCACGAACAGCGGCGCATTTATGATTGTGACGCCGGACGATTTGGTGGATTTTTTGGGCTTCCCTGAAGGCCGGATCATCGACGATCTCGACGAGGAAGAAGTCACTTGGTCGGTGAGTTCCGTATTCTCCGTCACCGACGATGTTAATCTGTTTGGCCGCGTCGCCACCGGCTTTAAGTCCGGCGGCTGGAACATCGACTTCCTGAATGCCGGGCAAGTGGCGCTTGGCATCGACTTCGATCCGGAAACAATGATCAGTTACGAAGCTGGTGTAAAAGGCTTCTTGTTGGGCGACGCTGTGCGGTTCGACCTGACTGGCTTTTTCTCCGAGTTTGATGAATTCCAGATCAATCAGTTCGTGGAATTGGCCCCTGGCGTCACGGTGATCAACTTGACCAACGCTGCGGAAGTGGAAACGGCTGGTTTCGAAGCCAGCTTCGACACCAATGTCACCGACAACTTTGTCCTTGGCGCCAATGTTGGTTACTTGACCACAGAGTTTGTCTCCTACCAGGCGACCTTGCCATTGCCGGGCGGCGGCGGCGCTGGCGCGGACTTCAGCGGCAATGAATTGCCAAACGCTCCAGAGTGGTCCGGCGCTATCTTCGCCAACTACACCGTGCCGGTGTCGGCCCTCGGCGGTCAGTTCGACATCTATGGTGAGTACTCTTACCAGGACGAGTCGTTCTCCGACGCCGATAATGGGCGGTTATTGGACGCCCGCAATCTCGTGAACGCCCGGTTGAGCTATAAGCCCAACAACATGTTCTGGGAGATCGGCGTTTGGGGTAACAACGTATTCGATGAAGACTACGTCGAAGCCGACTTCAACGACTTCTTCAATAACCGTACGCAACGCTATGGTCCGCCGGCCACATACGGCGCAGACCTGTCAATCAAGTTCTAAGGCGCAACCATCGCAAATTAGAACATGACAACGTTTTTGACTTGAGAGCTGCGCAATCTGTCCAAGGTTGCGCAGTTTCTTTATCAACTGAAATTTTGGGGGATTGGCGATGGGATCGCTGGTGAAATGGCTGGGCATTATTGTCGTAAGCCTCGCTGTGGTGGCGATGGCCGTGGCGGGCGGCGCCTATTGGTATGCCGGCCATGCGAACCAGTACCAGACAACGGGTGAAATGACGTTGCCCGTGTTGGATTCACCGGTGACGGTGACCCGCGACCAAAACGGCGTGCCCTATATCCGTGCGCAATCCTTCCGCGATGTGATCCGCGCGCAAGGCTTTGTGACCGCCCAGGACCGGTTGTTTCAGCTTGAAATGGTCAAACGCGCCGCGCTCGGACGATTGTCGGAAGCCTTCGGCCCATCACAAATCGAAACTGACACCCAAATGCGCGTGATCGGCTTTCATCGCATCGCCGAAGACCATTGGCGCGTGCTGAACGCGCAAAACAAGCAAATGCTTTCGGATTTCGCCGATGGGCTGAACGCGTACATCACGCTGCACGCCGACGATCACCCTTGGGAATTTAAGGTGGCGGGCATCGAGCCCGAGGTGTGGAGCGAAACCGATCTCTTGGCGATGATGCTGCTCTATGCGTGGGGCAATAGCGCCAATTTTTACGCGGAAATCGCGACGCAAGGCCTGATCGAAGCCGTGGGCCCAGAACGCGCCGCCGAGATCTCCCCGCTGATGATTAATCCTGATGAGCCACAGAGCGCTTCGGCATCGCCCGTGCGGTACGGTTCGCTGGACTTAGACCCGCGCGCTGTAGATTGGTCGCAGATCATCCGTGAACCGGCAGGACTAGGCGGCTCCAATGCGTGGGCCATGAGCGGCGCGCGCTCGCCCAATGGCGCCGCGGTCGTGGCCAATGATCCGCATGTGGATGTGCGCAATTTACCCGGCTTCTGGCACCCGGTCGGGCTGATCACGCCCGAATGGCGCGCCGTTGGCGTCAATGCTGGCCTTCCTGGCATTATCGCCGGACGCAATGAACGTTTGGCCTGGGGCGTCACCAATGGCTACGCCGATGTGGTGGATCTCTATGTGGAGACGCCCGATCCGCGCAATTCGTCACGCTATCTGGATGGCGGCCGATCGCTGCCGTTTCGGACCGTCGAAGAAATCATCAAGGTCAAAGACGGTGATGACCACGTTGTGAACGTGCGCATGACAGAACGCGGGCCGGTGATTTCAGATCACGGCATTGCGCCCTTGGGCGACAACATCATCAGTTTACGCTGGGCGGTGGCGGAGTTCCCCCAGGCCGATCTCGGCTTCAAAGCGGGCATGCAGGCCCAAAGCGTTGACGAAGCGATTGAGGCGTGGAGCGCTCATCGCGTGTTCGGCTTTAGCTTGGCGCTCGGCGACGCGGATGGGCGCACGGCGCGGCTGTCGACGGGCGCGGCTCCGATCCGCGTGCGTGGTGATGGTTCAGCGCCCTTTGTCGTCGATGGCCAAGACAATTGGGCGGGATTGATCCCGGCGGCTGAAATGCCGCGTCACATCGATCCCGCACAAGGGTGGGCCGGCAGCGCCAACCAATATGTGCAGCCTACCAATTATCTCTATACATTCACGACATACGCCTCACCGAGCTGGCGCTATGAACGGCTGCAGGAGCTGTTTTCGGGGACAGGCGAGATCAGCGTGCAAGAGCATTATGACGCTCAGCGCGACAATTTGAACGCGTTTGCGCGCAGCGTGGCGCCAATCATGGCCGCTGCGCTGGCCGAGGATGAAGCCACGGCCGAGCTCGCTGAAATCCTCAAGGCGTGGGACCATATTGATGTGCTCGACAGTCCGGCGCCCACTGTGTTTCAGGCGACCTACCGCCAGTTTGCCCGGCGTGTTTTTGGCGATGAATTGGGCGAGGTCACTGAAGGATATTTGGGCCCGTGGTACGTTTGGCAGCAGCGTTTGCACGCCATGGTGCTTGACGGTGATGCGCGGTGGGGAGCGTGGTTTGATGATACCACAACCTCAACGCGAGAGACCCGCGATGATCTCTTCCGCCTCGCCGGACAGGACGCCATCGCCGAACTGACGCAGGCCTATGGCGATGGCCCAGAAAACTGGCATTGGGGCGACGTGCGCGCCATGCGCCGGACCGGTCCATTGCGGTTGAGCGGGCTAGCCGGTCAGTTGAGCGGCAATCAGGACTATCCGCAGCCAGGATCAGGCGAGACGTTAAATCGAGCGCTGTTCTCTTTTACTGATCCTGGATTTGATCCGCTCTGGTCGGATTCCTTGCGAATGGTCGCCGACTTGGGCGACCCCGATAAGGTCTTGGCCGTGTTGCCAGGCGGCGTTGTGGGTCGTACGCGCCACCCATTGCTGGACAATCAGATCGAGGCATTCAGGGATGGCGGACTTGATTATTGGTGGTTTTCCGACGCCATGATCGACGAGAACGCGGAGGGCACGCTGACGTTGAGTCCAACTGAAGAATAAGGGGAATTACTGGCGCTGCAGGGTACACACATCGCCGCAATGGCGCCACATATGTCGGTAACGTTATCTCCAGAAAAATGGCTGAGGTTTGGGGGTTTAATCAATGCCAAAATCTGTCTCTCCATCATTGTCATCCGCCGCTATTTTGCGCCGCTCGCCATGGAGTGTGGGGTTGGCGCTCGGCCTTGGCGCCGTGTGCGCTTTGTCCGCGCCAGCCGCGGCGCAGGACCAAACATCGGATGATGTTCCCACATTGCGCATCACCGTGAGCGTGAACCGCACATCTGCTGACCGGACGTCGGGAGAGCAGGTTATCCCTGGCGCTGACGTTGAAAACACAGATGATCTGTTCGGCGCATCTGGTCTGGCGTTCCGTCAAATGTTCACGCTCGATGACTTCATTGAGGCCTATCCGCGAAAGGCGTCGCGTCGACGCCAGGGCGGCGAAGCTGATCTCAACTGTACAATCCAAGTCACGGGACGTCTGGAATGCACGGTGACCCGCGAAGAGCCGCGTGGTTGGCGTTTTGGTCAGGCGGCCATGAGCTTGGCGCAGAAGATCCAGGTGGCTCCGTATTTGGCGGATGGGTCGCCATCAGCGGGAATTGTGGTGAACATCCCGTTCACCTTCGATCCAAACTAAAGCAAAGCGGACGCGACGCTGGCAGTATTCTGGACCGACAGTTGTCAAAAGGCCAAGCGCACACCGCCTGTGAATGCGCGTCCGGGCGCAGGCAGGCCAAGCTGCGGCTCGACGAGCGCATCGGTGACGTTTTCAACGCGAATGAAGAACTCGCTTTCGGGCGCGGCGACCTGAAGGTTGGGCGCATAGGCCAATTGAATATCAAGCGTTGTTGAAGCCGCCAGCGGGGCGAGGCTGTTGTCTTCGGCAAGCGAGTAGGCCCGGCCACGGTGGCGGCCCTCGACCATAGCGCTCAGGCCGCTCGGATGGTCATAACGAGCGCCAAGCCGGGCCGTGATGGCTGGTCGTTCGGCCACTTGATCGCCATTCTCGACCGGTTCGGGCTCGATCCGGTCCAGGCGCATTGCGGTGACGGCGCCGAACAGACTCAATGATGAGTTGAGCTGCGCATTTCCCACGATTTCAAGACCGATAGCGCGTGTGCCTTCCCGGTTAACCCGTTGGCGCACCGTCCGCCCGTCAACACGAACATTCACCCGATCAATTTCATCGGACGTGGCTCGAAGGAAGGGCGTCGCGGTCACCTGAAGTTGGGGCGACTGAAATATGAGTGATGTTTCGAAACTGCGTGATATCTCCGGTTTGAGGTCGGGATTGATGACGAAACGGCCGAGCGCCTCGCCATAAAGCTCGCGCAAAGTGGGCAAACGAGATTTCTGCCCCGCTCGCGCAGTGAATGACCATTGAGATGAAATCGGTTTGTCGATCGCGGCAATGAGGTTAACGGCGGAAAAATCCCCGGCATCGGGACGACCGCCGGTCTCCAGCGCGCTTTGGGTGTCTCCGCCAACCCCGATCCGCCACGAGACGTCACGCCAAGAGCTTTCAAAGTCCACTCCCAGGCTAAGCGAACGCTGACGAAATTCGTTGTCGTTCGCCAGATCGCGCACTGCCATTGCGTTGTCGAACATGAAAGATTGCTCGCGGTGACGGCTGTCAAACAGGGTCAGCGCAGCGCGCACGGTATTGGGCCCCCAGACTTGCGCGCCGCCCAGTCGAACGCCATAGGTCCGATCATCGCCGCGTTCGACTTCATCGATCACCGTATAATCGTCGGAGGTGTAGTTTTCGATTGATTGCTCGGCGTCTTGCACCCAGAGACTTGCCGAGAGCTCGCGATTGCCAGTCAATGCTGTATCAACGCTGGATACAAGCGTCAGGTTCTTTGTATCGGGATAGCGCCAATACCGCACAGGCCCGGTCTCAGGATCGATATGTCCTTCAGGCGCGACGCCATAGCCGGCCTCAAAGTAGAGCGCCGATGCGCCAAAAATGATGGTGTCAACTGGGCTGAACCGAACTCGCCCGAGCAGATTGGTTTGCTGACGGTCGGTGTTGGTGCGCAGATCATCACGAGTTTGGGAAAAGGCAAGATCGGCGTCACGCGAAACGGGGACGCCATCACGATCGCTATATCCCAATGCCAGGTTACCGCCCCAGTGGTCATTGCCAGTGCGCAATGCCGCAGACGCGCTTCGCAAACCGCCAGATCCCAGTTCGCCAGCCAACTCGGATTGCCAACCGATCAGGGCATCAGCTGGGCGCAGGTCGATCACGCCGCCAGCTGTATTGGGGCCGTCGAGGACTGTCGTAATACCGTCAGCCACGTTCACACTGTCCAGGCCCAAGGTCGGGACGAGAGCGATGTCGATCCGGTTGTCCCAAGGCAGATTGATGAGTGCGCCATCAAATAACAGCGCGGTTTGGCGTTCACCCACATTGCGAAAATACACCAATGTCTCACCGCGCGAGTTGGTGGTGATGTTCGCGGATGGCGCAAGGGCGATGGCGTCCGCCAGGGTTTGGGCCCGGTAGATCGCTAATGTATCGGCGCCGATTTGGGTGGTCGCTTCCTGAGAGCGCGTGAGCACGGGGCGCGTCGTGGAGACGATGACCCGGTCGCTATCCCCCTCTGGCGAGTTGGTCTCGTCAAGCGCATTCACGGCTGAAGCCGCACCCACCGTCAATATTGACCATGCGCTAAACGCGCGGACCGACAACGTCATCACAACACTCTGGCGTCAATTCGTGGCGGATGCTCAGACAAGCACGCGCACTGAGATCCCTGGCCATGGAACTGCGCGATCCGGTCATCTGTCCAGTGCGCCGCTGCATCGCTTGAGACTTGCGTTTTGTCGCATCTGCGGAGACCCTTAGCGCCAACGAATTTACGATCGTGTACTCAATGGGAGGGGCAGCATGCAGATTCGCAAACTCTTTCACTTCGCGTCAGGCGCCGTCCTGACAGCGGCCATGTGTGTGGGCGCTGCGGCTTACGCCCAGGACGAAGACGAAACCGAAGCCAATCCGTTGGCGCAATTGCCGCTTCGCAATATCGGTCCGGCCTATCCTTCAGGGCGGATTTCCGACTTTGCGGTCTATCCGGGCGGCAGCCATCACTATTTGGTGGGAACGGCCTCCGGCGGGCTGTGGCGCACCACCAATGGCGGGACCACATGGTCGCCGATTTTTGACAATGAAGGCTCTTACGCCATTGGTGTGGTCGAACTGGCCCCTGGTGACGCCAAGACCATTTGGGTGGGAACCGGCGAAAATAACGCGCAGCGGTCGGTGGCGTTCGGTGACGGCGTCTACAAGTCCACCGACGGCGGTAAGACGTGGAGTCATATGGGTCTCAAGGACTCAGGGCACATCAGTCAGATTTGGATCCACCCTGACGATCCGAACACTGTTCTCGTGGCCGCCCAGGGCCCCTTATGGAGCGATGGCGGCGATCGGGGTTTGTACAAGACCACCGATGGCGGAGAGAATTGGGAGCGGGTGCTGGAGATCGACGAGCACACCGGAATTAATGAGTTTGTCGTTCATCCGGACAATCCCGATCACATCGTGGCGTCCAGCTATCAGCGCAGACGCCATGTGTGGACATTGATCAATGGCGGACCCGGTTCGGGCATCCATCGCTCGTTGGATGGCGGCGAGACCTGGACCGAAATTACGGCGGGACTGCCCAGCGACGATATGGGGCGGATCGGCCTTGCCATGGCGCCGTCTTCGCCGGACATGCTCTATGCGATTATCGAAGCAAATGACGAAGAAAAGGGCGTGTACCGATCGAGCGATTTTGGTCAGAGCTGGGAAAAACGCTCAGGGCACATGACTACAAGTCCGCAATACTACAATGAAATTGTGGTCGACCCTAAGGATCCGAATGTCCTTTATTCTCTGGATACCTTTTCAAAGCGATCTGAGGACGGTGGCAAAACCTTCACCGACCTGGGCATTGATCACCGGCATGTGGATGATCACGCCCTCTGGATTGATGAGCATAACACGCAGCATATGATCATAGGCGGAGACGGCGGGATCTACGAAACCTGGGATGGTGGGCAATTGTGGCGCCATATCGACAATCTGCCGATTGTTCAGTTCTACCGGATCGAACCTGACAACGCCGAGCCGTTCTACAATGTGTGCGGCGGGACCCAGGACAATAACTCCTTGTGCGGACCATCGCGGACCGCGGTCGTCCATGGAATTACCAATTCCGATTGGCATATCGTTTTGGGCGGGGACGGATATAAACCGCAGATCGATCCCAACGACCCGAATATTGTATACGCACAGTATCAATATGGCGGGCTCGCTCGATATGACCGGCGCACCCAGGAACGGCTTTACATCACGCCGCAACCCGAGCCGGGAGAGAACGCCTATAAGTGGAATTGGAACACGCCGCTCTTAATCAGTCCGCACGACCCAGAACGGCTGTATTATGCGGCTGAATATGTGTTCCAGTCCGATGATCGCGGCAATAGCTGGCGCAAGATCAGCCCCGATCTCACCCGGCAGATTGATCGCAACGCGCTTGAGGTGATGGGGCGTGTGTGGAGCGTGGACGCGATCGCCAAGAATGACTCCACCTCGATTTATGGCAGCATTATTGGCCTGGACGAAAGTCCGTTGCAAGAAGGCCTGATGTATGTGGGTACCGATGACGGCGTGATCAGCGTCACCGAAGATGGCGGCGAAAATTGGCGTTCGGTGGATACCGTGCGCGGAGTGCCAGATATGTCGCTAGTCGAGGATCTGGTCGCGTCCGTGCATGATGAAAACGTGGCCTACGCCGTGTTCGACAATCATAAGCGCGGCGACTACGCGCCCTATGTTTACAAGACCACCAATAAGGGGCGTTCCTGGCAGCCTATTTCGAGCGACTTGCCCGAATGGGGGCCAGCCCACACCATCGCCGAAGACCATGAGGACCCCGATTTGTTGTTCGTGGGGACTGAATTCGGCCTTTTCGTCACTCAGGATGGCGGCGATAGCTGGCACGAATTATCCAAGAACTTCCCCACCATTGACGTTCGCGATTTGGAGATCCAACGCCGCGAGAATGATCTTGTGGTCGGCACGTTTGGCCGGGGCGTTTACATTCTCGACGATTATTCGCCGCTGCGCACCAACCCTGACACGCTGGACGAAGCGGAAGCGACGCTTTTCGCGGTAAAAGACCCATGGCTCTACATTGAGGGCGATTTGTGGGGCACATGGGGCGGCGCGAAAGCCTTTAACGGCGACAATTTCTGGTTTGCGGAAAATCCACCCTTCGGCGCAGTGTTCACTTACTATCTGCGCGACGGTCTCAAAACAGCTCAAGAAGTTCGGCGCGAAGCTGAGATCGAGATCGAAGGCGAGGGAGGCGACACGCCCTACCCGAGTTGGGAGGCGTTGCGCGCTGAGGACCGCGAAGACGAACCCGCCATTGTGTTCACCATCCGCAATGCAGACGGTGATGTGGTCCGACGGATCACCGGGGCCCATGGTGAGGGATTGCACCGGGTCGCCTGGGATCTGCGTCATGAGCGGCCCGATCCTGTGGATCTGGGGGACGATGGATCATCCTTGTTTGGCGGCACGCCGGTTGGTCCGCTCGCTGCGCCCGGCGAGTACACGGTACAGCTGTCAAAACGGGTTGATGGCGTGATGACGCCTTTGGGCGAGCCGCAGTCATTTGAGGTTAAGCCCTTGGGGTTGAGCCCAGAAGCGGCCGATGATCGCGATGCGCTCTTGGCCTTCCAAACCGAGACCAGCGAGCTCATCCGTGCAGTGGCGTCTGCAAGCCGGGCCTCTGGCGAAGTCCGCGACCGCATCGATCATCTTAAAGCCGCCATCGATCGGACGCCGGCTGCCGATGATTCTCATCGCGAGCAGATCATGGCCATTGAAGCGCGGTTGGATGAGTTTGACGTGATGCTCCGCGGCGACAGCACGGTCACAAGCCGGAACGAACCCGCGCCATGGGGCATCGCCGCGCGCGCCAACAGCATTCGCGGCGCCAGCTGGCGGTCGCAATCACCGCCGGCCGAAGTGCACACCAGCGCTTATGACATTGCTGCCGAGGAGTTCGGTGAGGCATTGAGCGATCTCACGGCGATTGAAGATGACCTCAGAGCGCTGGAAGAAGAACTTGGAGAGCAAGGCGCGCCGTGGACGCCCGGCCGGCTGCCGCAATGGTCGGGCGGCGAATAGCGCGTAGACCTTGCCCGAGTTGAGCGGCCCTGTGGACGTGTCGATACGCGCCATGGGGCCGCTGCACTCAGGACTGAGGCGGAATACGCAAGCTCTGGCCAGGATAGATTTTATCGGGATCAGAAAGCATGGGCCGGTTCGCCTCGAATATGGCTTGGTATTTGCTGCCGTTGCCCAAAAGAGCTTCCGCGATATTCCACAAGGAATCCCCGCTTTTCACGGTGTAGAACGTGGCCGCCGGTTCGGCGTTCGCCACTTCGATGCGCGAATCTACTTTGGCGACCCCTGGCGTATTGCCCGCTGACAGAACCGCCAGTTCCGCGTCTTTCTGGGTGGCCGCCTTGCCCGTGAGGACGATCGTGTCGCCGTTCTCCTCAACTTTTAGATCCTCAACGCCGTTGGCGTTGCCCGTAATGCGATCCGCGATGCCGCCAACAGACTTTGACACGGCCTCTCCAGCGTCCTTGATGAAGTCGAAAATCACGGCCTATCCCTTCCGTCGTTTGTTTACAGAGCGCCATCCTAGCCCGATGGTTCTCGCGAACCCGTTACCGCAGTCGCCAATACAAAGCCAGCACGATCTGGCGTTTTGCAAATCGATCAAACGCGGTATGAGCGAGGTGTCGGGTAGGCGGGATTTGAAAAGGGGCTGAACCATGAGCAATGTGATTGATCTGATTGTGTTTTCTTCGGGCATCAAGCTAGAGTTCGGTAAGGCGATTGCCAAAGAGATAGAAAGTATTGCCGAAGCAGAGGGCATGAACATTAGCGCGATAACCTGGAAGGATGAGTTTTTCTTTGGACCCGAGGGCGCGCAAAATCGCTATGCGTTGAACGAATGCATTCGCAAACTTCATAGCTTTGACGGCGCAATCTTGATCCTGGGGCCCAACAAGCGATCGCCGTTCCGCATCTTTGGCGGGCGTGAGCCAGTTTCGCCCAATGTGTTGATCGAGATTGGCGCGGCCATGGCCCGCTTTGGGCGCAAGCGCGTGTTTCTGTTGGAGCCGAAAAGCAAAAGTGTCGATGTGCCCACATACTTTCGAGAGAACAATGCGCTTTTCTTCGAGTATGACGATAACGCAGGCGCCGAGCAGGCCATTGCGAGCGCCGCGCGCAAAATCGTCGATCACCTGAAGGCCCTGGGCAGCACCGCCTTTTTCTCCGATTTGCCCTCATTCGGCTTAGCGCACGGCTATTTCAATGCGCTGATCAAACCCTCAATCCTGAATGTGCGCGAGGGCGCTGAGGTCACGGTCGGTGACCAGTCAAAAGTCTTCACTGACGCGCAATGCGTCATCGCTTACACCAAGGGCAGAATTGTTCAACGCGACGAGGCCAATCAAGCCATGGACGCGGCCGGTTTCGTTTCGGGGCGCATCGATCCCAAGGACCGCGGTCGCACCATCAGTTTTCGCACCGTGCCCGACGCCCTGGAACGCGACGTGCTGCCGCTATTCGACATGCCCATCAATATGGTTCCGTCCATGCACGCCATTGAGAAGGTGGAGGATCTTTGGGCTGATCCAACTGCGCCTGACACGGCCAACATTGAGTATCGTGAGAGCTTAGCAGCGCGAGAATTGCGCAACTATCAGCGCTATCTTGATGTTTTGCGCGAAGACTATAACGCGAAGGGCGGTTCGAAGATTGGCGAAAGCGCCATCCAATGGATTGGACTTGAAAATTTGAGTGATTTGACCCTTGAACGCATCAGTTCCGCACTTGACGGCTGATCACTGGCAATCCGACCATAAGCTGCCGAACCACATGAAAGCCCAAATACCGCGATGACCTCAACACCAGCCCACGAAACCCTCGGCAAATGGCATGACATTGTGGACAGCCGCGACATGGCCGGCTTGCACGAGATCATCCATCCATGGGCGGTGTTTCGCTCACCGGCGGTCTATAAGCCCTATCAGGGCCGGGAAATGATGGTGCTGATCCTGTCAACCGTGATCGACGTGTTCGAGGATTTCACGTACCACCGCACGTTTTTCACCGAAGACGGCCTCAGCGCGGTGCTTGAGTTTTCCGCTAAGGTCGGGGAGCGCGAGATTGACGGCGTGGACATCATCACGTTCGACGAGGCGGGACTGATCAAGGAGTTTAAAGTCATGATCCGCCCGCTTTCTTCACTCATGCGGCTCGCCGAGGAGATGAAGGCGCGGTTTGAGGCCATGGACGCGGGCTGAAGCCAGTTACTTGGCTGCCGCGGCGGCGCGAAATTCCTGGAGCGCGTATTGCGGCTCTGAACACAGGCTGGTGATCCAGCGGCCGCTGCCATCGCGGTTTGCAAGCACCAAACGTTGTTGGTGAAGTGGAAAGGTGATGCCGCACGACGCTGATGAGCCCATGCCGTGGTGGATCTCCACCTGGCCGAACGAGCCGCCTTTGATCACCTCGTTCATGGTGAAGGTGGTGACGCCTTCATCGCCCCACTGCGAGGTGACGGTGACCCGCGACGCCACGGCGTGACCGACAAACACCAAATCGGCCGAGTTAAGTTGCTCGGCGGCGCTGCGGTAACGCACGCAACTGCAGGCCAGGGCCGCTGACGCGGTGGTGATGGCCAGCACGGCCACCGCAAGGATTGATTTGGTCCACATAGGAGTGTCGCCTTTCCATGGATATCCATGTCTTGACACTATACCACGTTTGGCCGGCGGCGCGATGAACGTCCTGGGAGAGCCGGGCTCAACGGGCTGAACGCGCATCAGCGATGGAGGCGGTCAGTGTCGCCACCGCGTCATCACTGTCAGCCGGGTAGGGCGGGTCTGCATCGCCGCGCTCCGCTTGCCCCGCCCTACGGCCCCACAGCGTTTTTATGGAGCGATCACAGCCCACGCCACCAGGCCCAACAACCCCACCAGCGCTAGAAAATTGATGGTGAACACGCGCCCGCGCAGTTTCACGTCGCCGCTGAAGATTTGC
>CAZWVH010000016.1:0-47065 GCA_964636945.1 uncultured Caulobacterales bacterium
CCTATGTCCCGCGCTCGGATACTTACATCGCCAAGGAAAGCTCCATCAACGAGCAAATCGACCGCATGCGCCACGCCGCCACCCGCGCGATCCTGGAGCGTGACGACGTGATCATCGTCGCCTCGGTGTCGTGCATTTACGGCATTGGTTCGGTGGAGACCTATACGCGCATGACGTTTCAACTGCGCACAGGCGACCGCATCGACCAGCGCAAAGTGATCGAAAACCTGGTCGCCCTGCAATATCAGCGCAATGACGTGGCGTTCCAGCGCGGCTCGTTCCGCGTGCGTGGCGATGTGGTGGACATTTTCCCCGCTCACTATGAAGACCGCGCCTGGCGGGTGTCCTTCTTCGGCGATGAGGTGGAGAGCATTGTCGAGTTCGACAGTCTCACCGGCAAAGCCTTCGAGGCCGTCGACCGGGTCAAGGTCTACGCCAATTCGCACTATGTCACGCCGCGCCCGACGCTCCATCAAGCCATTGAGGGCATTAAGGACGAGCTGAAAGACCGGCTGGAGTGGATGAACCAACACGGCAAACTGCTGGAGGCCCAGCGCCTGGAACAGCGCACTCAACATGATTTGGAGATGCTGGCGGCCACCGGCTCGTGCGCAGGCATCGAGAACTATTCGCGCTGGCTGACCGGCCGCAAGCCGGGCGAGCCGCCGCCCACCCTGTTCGAGTATCTGCCCGACAACGCCCTGGTGTTCACCGATGAGAGCCACCAGACCATCCCGCAATTGGGCGCGATGTACAAAGGCGACTTCAATCGCAAGAAAACCTTGGCCGACCACGGCTTTCGCCTGCCCTCCTGCATGGATAACCGCCCGCTGAAATTCGAAGAATGGGACGCCATGCGCCCGCAAACCGTGCATGTCTCAGCCACGCCTGGCGGCTGGGAGCTGGAGCGCACCGGCGGGGTGTTTGTCGAACAAGTCATCCGCCCCACCGGGCTGATCGATCCGCCCGTGGAGGTGCGTCCGGTGTCCAAGGACGGCGCCAGCCAGGTGGACGACGTGATCGCGGAGGTCAAAGACACCGCCGCCAAAGGCTATCGCTCGTTGGTCACCACCCTGACCAAGAAAATGGCCGAGGATCTGGCCGAATACATGCACGAGCAGGGCGTGAAGGTCCGCTATATGCACTCGGACATCGATACGGTGGAGCGTATTGAAATCATTCGCGATTTGCGCCTCGGCGCCTTCGATTGCCTGATCGGGATCAACCTGTTGCGCGAAGGTCTCGACATTCCCGAGTGCGCGTTTGTGGGCATTCTGGACGCCGATAAGGAGGGCTTTTTGCGCTCCGAAACCTCGCTGGTTCAGACCATTGGCCGGGCCGCGCGCAATATTGACAGCCATGTCGTGCTGTACGCCGACAGCGTCACCGGCTCCATGGAGCGCGCCATGGCCGAGACCACGCGCCGGCGCGAGAAACAACTCGCCTATAATGAAGAACACGGCATCACGCCGCAAAGCGTGCAGTCGAAAATCAGCGACATCCTCGCCAGCGTCTATGAGGGCGACCGGGTGACGGTGGATGTGGATGGCGGGCCGAGCGACCGGCGGCGCGATCGCCGTGACAATCGCCGTGGACGTCGGCGCGGCGCGGAAACGCGGAAATTCCTCAGCGGCGCGGCTGGCGAGCGCGCGCGCGGCGTGGCCGAGGGCCAAGACGCCTATGACGCCGAGACGGGCGCGGCCGGCATCGGCCACAATGCCGACGCGGTCCGTAAGTCATTGCGCGAAGTCATCCAAGACTTGGAAGTCAAAATGCGCGCGGCCGCCGCCGATCTCGAGTTCGAGGAGGCCGCCGCCATCCGCGATGAAATCAAGCGCTTGCAGGCCGAGGAACTCGAGTTGGGGGGTGGGTGATGGACGGCGCGTAGAGCGGGTCAAGGCGGATATATCCGGCCGGCCCCGCCGTCAGGCGCAGATTGGCGCAGCTCCCCCGTCACCTGACTCCAAGGGACGCCCGTTTTCAGTGTTCGGCGGCTCAGCGGCGCGCCGCGCCGGTTGACCCGCCCTACCGGCCCCAGTGCAGTCTTGGCACAAGCTGACGCGCATAATCGCCGCCAAACTCCGCTTGACGCCGCACACCATACCGTCAAAATTCGCACGTGGTCGCGTGAACGGAAATTTGGGGAGCTATGCCGCTATGTTCGAGGGTTTGGTCGGCGAACTGAACGCTGAGACCATCACTGCAATCTCCACCATCGTTTTTACCGCCATCGCCGGATTGTTCTCCCTCGCTTGGCGCCATGCCCAAGCACAGCGATTGAAAGTCGACGCCCAGTTTCACCGCGAAAATCACAATCTCAATCTCTTTGAGGTGCTCAGCAAAGACAATAACAGCCTCCAGCTGTCGGCGGCGTCTTTGTTGGTCGAACGGCTGAAATCCCACACAGCCCGGGAAAAGAACTTAGAACAAGAGCGCCGCTCCATCATTCGCGCCCTGATCTCGATCACAAAGCGGTTTGACGACAGCGAGGTGGCCGGCAAACGCCCCTCACCTGAGCTAATCAAGTTTGTGGCCGAGCACGTGATGGACGCACTTGGCGCGCTGGACCCAGCGGCCGCTGCCAAGAAAACCACGGCGAGCCCCCTCCAGGGTTATGACTTTCAGAATGTCAATTTCAGTGGCGCCTATCTGAAGAACCTCAGCGCATCGGGGATCGATTTCTTCCGCGCCACTTTCGAAAACTGCGGCGTGCGAATGTCCAATTTCCGCGGCGCTGTATTGTATGAAGCTTCGCTGGCCAAAAGCACGTTTAATGGCAGCGACTTTTCCGGCGCCGACCTTCGTTCCGCCGACCTCAGGGGCGCCTTGCTTCTTGATTGTGTCTTTGACGAAGCCCGTTTAGACGGGGCCATAGCAGACGCACGCAGCAAACTCCCGATGTCGCGCGAAGATGCGATAAGCCGCGGCGTGGTGTTTCATGATTGACCCCAGCTTGTCGCCGAACGCGCTTCATTCGGCGACGCCCGACCCGTTGACGTCATCGGACGGATTGATCTTTGTCTGCTATTCTCGAGTGAATTTGGACTTCGCGCTCGATATCGCCAATTCGTTGAACCTCAGAGATTTTCGCACTTGGATCGATGTCTTGAGCATTTCTAGCCGTGACGATTGGCTGAATGAGATCAAGAGGGGAATTGCCGCCTGCAGCGCGGTCCTTTATTGCCGCTCATCCATTGCCGAGAAGAGACATTGGGTTCAGTTCGAATTGAATTTGGCCACGCTATGGGCCAAGCCGATCATCGCGGTGGACGTCAATTGCGGCGCAAAAGAGCTGCATAGGGGAGTAGCACACTTTCGGTCCCCCGGCAGAGCCCGGAAAAGCATGGCGAAGACTGATCTGAATCTCATTCCGTCCAGCTCAATCTGAGGCCAGTCTTGGTTGCCGCCTCCAAGGTAGGACTGCATCCCTCGCAGGATTTACGTTCGGCCAGAAAGCACCAATTCGCCGGCGCAGCCCCCATTGTTCGACCACCGCAATGCCACCATAACGCGTATTTATAGATAATACAATCATTATTCACCCCGCGCCTCTACCCATCCACCACGCGGACAGCGGTGGGCCCTCACCACCCCCCGGGGCGCGCGCGCATACACATTCATTTGCCATTCAGTCAATTAAGGCGCATAAGAGGCGCGGGATGGAGTAGATTATTGAGTGAAGTCGTCACACGCACCTCGCGCCTTGATCGCCCCAGCCACTTGACCTGGCGCACCGAGTCCGACGGTCGGACCCGGGCACAGAACGTATGAAAGATTGACTTCTCATGACCACCGGCACAGTGAAATTTTTTAACCAATCCAAAGGCTTCGGCTTCATCACGCCTGACGAAGGCGGCAAGGACGTGTTCGTGCACATTTCCGCCGTCGAGCGCTCAGGCCTGGCGGGCCTGACGGACGGACAGCGCGTCAACTTCGAAAGCGAAGACGACCCGAAGGGCAAGGGCAAGCGCGCCAAGAACTTGGAATTGGCCGACTAAACCCTTCTCTTTTCTGATGAAGTGATAGCCGGGGCGGACCAGTGTTCGCCCCGCGCACGGTGCTGTGCACGTCACGGGCGTGTACATTGGCCCCGGGCTGGGCGTGTGCAGCGGCCAGCTTGCGCAGGCCGCATTGCCCAGACGGGACGCCCAAAGTCTCAGTCGTCGATGAACATCGCGCCCTGGCCCTTATCGCGGAACCATTTGGTGATGATGATCTTCTCACCCTCCTCCACCGGCATGCCGTGATGGGATGTGTGAGGATTGGGCGCACCGTCCTTGGTCAGATTGTTCCAAATCACGGCGCGCCCGGCCTTGGGCTTCACCTTGCGTTTGATGTCGGTGAAGTGCGTCGCCCCGCCCTTGGGCGTGGTGTTGAGGTAAATCATGAACGTCCATGTGCGCTGACCGCGCTCTGCAGCGTGGTGGCGGAACTCGTCGGTGCCGGGTTCGAAATAATCGGTGTGGGTTTTAAACTCCTGGCCGACTTCGTATTTTTGCGCCTGAATCGCTTCAGAATATGTCAGATTGATCCCCAGAGCCTGGCTGATCTTGTCGTCAATTTGCGCCACGATCGGGTGATCCACCTCCACCAAGTCACAGGTTGAGCTGGTGCGATAATACGGATCGCCATTTGATTGGGTCACCGTGGACGGCCGGACGCGATCGATCGAGGCCTCAATCAACTGGCTGCATTCGTCGGGCGAAAGAAAATCTTGCCAGATATAAAGTTGTAATTGCGTGGCCGGCTCTCGGCGCAAACCAGGTGTCTTACGCCGTGTCAGCGCGGGCGCGCATAACTGGCGATAGATTTCCTCCACACGAGCGGGAGCGCTGTCTGTTCCGGGAAACTCCTGGCCCATTTCCTTGCGGATGGCGGGCGGCGTAAAGCCGTGGCGCAGCAAAATGTCCACCATCTCGTTGCGATCCACGCCACGGTCGAGATTTTCCCGGACCCACGCCTTCCAGTCCCTGTCCATCACATCCATGCCGGCCTCCATCAGGTTTGGTTAAACACTCACACAGCGATGGCGCGCAAGCGGGCGGGCCTGCAAAATCACCGCATAAAGGGCGGGGGCGCGGACCGTGTTCGACAGGTGTTCGGTCCCGCGCAAGACGGCAAACGCAGCAGCAGAGCAACGCACGTTAACAAATGGCCAAGTTGGCCCTACACTATGCGTCGAAACTCAAAGTCGTGGGCGATCCTATGATCTTCTTTATTGTCACTGGCGTGGTGGGCGTATTGGGCGTTTTGATGTTCCTGGCGGGTGTGCGCCGCATGGGGGCGCTGCGATTTGTGTCCGGCGGCGGCCAGGCGCTTGGCGGAGCGGCCTTGACTGGCGGAGCGTTGGCGAGTGGGCTGATTGGCCTCAACTTACAAACCTATCACCGCCTCACCGCGGAACAGTCTGTCGCCCATGTCAGTTTCGCTGAAATTCAAGATAACGTCTTTGATGTCACCGTTCTGCTGGAGCCAGCCTCGGAACGCGAAGAGCCCAAACAACTGATCTATCAGTTGGAAGGCGACACCTGGCAAATCGGTGCGCGGATCGTGAAATTTTCCGATTGGGCCACGGTGAGCGGCGCAGACGCGATTTACCGGCTTGATTATATTGAAGGCCGATTCGCTGATGTGGACCGACACAATCGCGAGCGCCCTCGGACCGAACGGCTCGCCGACAATCCGGGACTGGATGTCTACGCATTCGCCGATAAGCGTTTAAAGGGCGTAAAGGCCATTGATGTGAGTTATGGCGGCGCCAGCTATCAGCCCATGGCGGACGGCGCTGAGTATACGGTCACGCTCAATAACCAGGGCGCATTGATTGCGCGGCCGGATAATCGGGCCGCCACACTGGCTGTGGATGCCGTCCAATAACGACTCGAGCCGCAAGGGCCAGTTTCCGTTTGGCGCGTGCTGCGACCTGAGGTATGCAAACATTTCCACTTTGAGGGAGGGACGCCGTGGAAGACCTTATTAATCAGTTGAACGATATCCAATTCTTTGGAATCGACGTTGTAACGCTTGGCTTGTGGATCATCGTAGGCGTACTGGCTGGCTCATTGTTGCCGGGCCGTCGCCCGCTTGGCCTGTTGGGCAGCATGATCGGCGGTGTACTGGGCGGTTTGGGCGCTGGGTATGTCATCAAGCAATACCCATCATTAAATCCGGCACAATACATCAGCGGTGTTGATCCCACGATTCAGGGCTGGATTGGCGCATTCATCGCCGCCTTGGTCGGGGCCATCGTGGTTCTGCTTCTGTTACGCATCATCTTCCGCGGCTAACTCACAAAGGGCGCAGGGGTGACTTACGCAAGCATGCCCATCGCCAGTTTGGTGGGCTGGATTGTTATCGTAACGGTGGCGGGTTTTCTGTCGCGAAAAATCGTCCGCACACCCCCGGTGGCCGGCCTCTTTGGGGACATGGTGGTCGGCCTTGTGGGGGCTGTGGGCCTTGGCTGGATTTTGCAGAAGGTGAGCGTGGACATCTCAGAATATGTGATGTCCTTGAGCGATGGATTGCAGTCCAATGCGGCCATTTGGGTGGATGTGGCGATCGTCGCGCTTGTGGGCGCGTTGATCGTCCGCCTGGTGCTCAAACCACTCACCGAGATGACGTCTGGCTGACCAAACGCGCAAGTTGACGGTTCGGGCGCTTACCACGTGAGTCGGGCCCGACCGCGTGTGCTCGCAGGCTATTGCTCATCTGGCGCATCTTTCGGGCTGCGCTCGATTTGCAGGCTCAGGCTAAAGCTCCGCAGCGGTTCAGAATAGGGCTCTGCGGCGCGAAATGCTGTGCGCCTGAGCGCCGCGCCGATGTCACGCGCAATAATGTCGCTATCCATCAAACGGTCCTTCTCATAGGCCGTCGCGATGGCCGCCAACGCGGTATCCACTGAAGTGTGCAACGGCTTCATCTCGCGCGACAGCTGATCCATATTGCGTTGAGCCACCTCCTCGATCAGCAACAGTGCGCGCTGCAATTCCCTCCGGGGCACTTCAAACCGCGCCAGCCAAGCCTCGAATTCAGCCGTGGCGCGCGTGCGGATCGCACCGATCAGCGCGTCGAGCTCTTCACGCAAATCAGGCTGAACCAATTGGCGGAACCGCACGCCATTGCATACCGCCTTCAAACAAATCACAGCCATGGCCGGATCGTCGATGGCAACGACAATCACCGCAATGTCGATCAGGCGCTCAGCTGGCGGCCCATAGGCGTGCATAGCGTCGGTCACGCAACAACCCCCGGTTGTTTCTCACAGCTCAAATCCCCGCCCACAAACTGCCGTCACAATGGTCCTGACCGCAAGTCAGCAATTTGTATTGTGATCATTGAGCGCAGTTCAGTTTGACCGCCATTTGATTGAACAGCCCATGGATGGAGCTTGGTTTTTGGGCGCAGGCTTCCCCTCCGCCACAACGGACATGGCCGCCAGTAGCTCTCGAGGCGCATCTGCGCCAGGCGCATCCATTCGCCCTGCATCAAGGCGACCGCGATACACCAATGTCATATCGCGGTCGAACCCGTAGAAATCGGGTGTGCACACTGCGCCATAAGCCCGCGCCACGTCCTGAGTTTCGTCGATCAAATAGGGAAACCCGAAACGATGGGCCTCAGCAAAATGCGCCATCCGTTCCGGCCGGTCGTCTGGGTAGGACTGATAGTCGTTCGGCATTATGGCCACCGCTCCCACGCCAAGCGCGCTGAGCGCGGCCATATCCGCCACAGTGCGGTCGATCACCGCCTGCACATAGGGGCAGTGATTGCAGATGAACATCACCACAACCCCGTTTTCGCCTCGCACGTCATTGAGCGTGAATTCGCGACCAGCGGCGTCGGGCAGCGAAAACTCCGGCGCGCGCATGCCCAACCCATCGGTTGGCGTTTGCATTAATGCCATAACGACCCTCTGTGACTGTATTTCAGACATCTACCAATTGGGGGAGATGGGCTCTTCAAAGAAGGCCTCAGCGAGGCGCCTCCTGGTTCCCGGCGTCGCGCCATCGGGCAGTGCGCTCGGCATGACCCAAGCCACCTCAGCAATCTCGCGTGTCGGACGCATGGGTGTCGGCGCGTCCACTGACGCATGGAACACCAGCACGTGGTCTCCGGGGAATACCAGATGATTGGCGTGAACGCTCCTAAGTTTCAGGTCGGCCAGCGCTTCAACACCGGTTTCCTCAAACAGTTCGCGCACCGCCGCCTCATAGGCGGTCTCAGACTTTTCCACACCTCCGCCCGGCAGGTGCCAGCCCTTGGTGTAGGTGTGACGCACCAGCGCCACGCGTCCGTCCTGCGCGCGCGCAATCACCCGAACGCCCAGTGTAGCGCCGCGTGACAGCCGCCACCAAGACTGAAACATTCGATCGCGCAAGGTTCGCGGCCGCATAAAAACACCTCAATATTCCGCGCAATGGCGCCGCAAAGACTCGCGTTTCGCGCCCAACCCGGTATAGGCCATGGGCAGGAATTTGACCAACAAGGAGACGTGCTATGGCTGCGTGGTGGGTAATTGGCGCCTTCATTGTGGCGTTCGCAGTTTTGAATCTCATCGAATTCGAACGACTTGACTGAGCACTCCATAGTTTAAGCCCGCAATGCCCTTAGGCCGAAGGGGAATGGCCAACACCTTGGCGTCGCGGGTTGGTTTCATGCCGCGCGATTCACGCCGGCCCTCTCAATTGATCACTGGACCTCACTCATGGCCGTGTGGCTGTCGCTTATCGCGTTGATTGTCGGATTTTTTGTGTTGACCGTGTCAGCCGACGCGCTGGTGCGCGGCGCGACAAGTTTGGCGCTCAAGCTTGGCCTCACGCCACTTGTGGTGGGGCTCACCGTCGTGGCGTTTGGCACCTCCGCCCCAGAGCTCGTGGTCGCCATCGAAGCCGTGCTCAGCAACGCCTCGGATTTGGCGCTGGGCAATATTGTGGGCTCCAACATCGCCAACGTTTTCCTGGTGCTTGGCCTGCCCGCCATTATCGCTCCCATCGCGGCGGGGCCATCGGGCACGCGCAACAATGCTGTCATCGGTTTGGCGGCGGCCGCCGCATTGATATTGATCTCTGTAACGGGCGCGATTGGATGGCGCGTCGGCGCAGCATTTTTGTTAAGCCTGACGGCCTATCTCACTTTTCTGTTTTGGCGGACGCGCGGCAATGAAGCCGCAGCCGAAGCCCTCGGCGCCGGCCTCGATCCTGAGGAAGTCAAGACGGCCGACCGGCCATGGCCGCATGTCGCCATTCTCACAATTCTGGGGCCGATCGGCCTTGTGATTGGCGGTTCACTCATCGTTCAAGGCGGCATCGGGATCGCCAATTCACTCAATATCGCGCCAGAAGTTGTCGGCCTAACCATGGTGGCGGTGGGCACATCGCTGCCGGAATTGGCGGCGACAGCCGTGGCGGCCTGGCGGCGACGCACCGATTTGGCCATTGGCAATGTACTTGGCTCCAATATTTTCAACATACTGGCTGTGGGCGGCGCGGCTGGTCTGGTCAGTCCCTTTTCCAGTACTGGCGTCGTGACTGTCCCCGCGGCCTTTATGAGATTTGATTATTGGGTTATGGCCGCTGCGGCGATCGCCTTGGCCGCCAGCGCTTTTATTGGCCGCGGCATTGGACGGCGTTGGGGCGCGGCGTTTCTGCTCACATATTTCGCCTATGTGGCCATTCTCGCGCAAACGCGCGGCGTCCCCGACGGCCTAAACTAGTCGGATGTATTGATGAATGAAGTGAAGCGTGGCAGCGATGAACGCCGTCCGAACCTGACTGTCTCAATCTGCAAACGGTTTCAGTTTGAAGCCGCCCATTCGTTTGGTCATAAGGACGCAGACCATCCCCATTCACGCCTGCATGGCCATTCGTTTGAAGGGTATGTGACCGTTTCGGGCCCCATCTCGGAGGACGGCGGATTTATTCGAGATCTTTGGGATCTGGACGCCATTATCGCCGAATGCACGGCCGACTTTGACCACGCCTTTCTCAATGATATTCCCGATCTGCCAACTGCGTCTTTGGAAAACGTGGCCGCCACCATATTTCACAGGCTATTCAGCAAGGTTCCCGGATTGAAGGCGGTTGAAATTCGCCGCCCATCTTGCGGTGAGAGTGCGAAAGTTGAGGCCGACCGCCAATGAGCGACCAACCAGCGATCCTGATCACCGGCGCCGGGGCCCGCGTAGGGCGCGCCTTAGCGCTCGCATTAGGCGGCGATGGCTGGGCTGTGGCTGTGCATTTCAATCGATCCGGCAACGCCGCTGATGACGTGGTGAATCAAATCAAGGCCGCTGGCGGGCGAGCCGCGGCGGTGGGCGCAGATTTGTCCGAGAAAGACGCGTTGGCCGGGCTAGTGGCCAACGCAAGCCGCGCCTTGGGCGCACCGCTCACTGCATTGATCAACAATGCCTCCACATTCGTGGACGATGATGTGACCACGATGGACCACCAAGGTTGGGACTTCCACATGGACGCCAATCTGCGCGCGCCATGTTTTTTGGCGCAGGCATTCGCCAATCAGCTGCCCGAGACCGCGAACGGCGCGATTGTGAACATTGTCGATCAGCGCGTGCGCAAGCCCACGCCCCAGTTTTTCAGTTATAGCGTATCAAAAGCTGGCCTCGCCTGGGCGACGGTGACCATGGCCCAGGCTTTGGCGCCGCGCATTCGCGTCAACGCCATCGGACCGGGGCCAACCTTGCGCAATCCGCGCCAAGATGAAGACAGTTGGCGTCAACAGGTCCACGCCACGCTGCTGGAAACCGGCTCGCCACCCACTGAGATTGTGGACGGAGTTCGCTATTTGCTCAGCGCGACCGCGGTTACCGGGCAAATTTTGCTGGTCGACGGGGGCCAGCATTTGGCGTGGAAGACGCCCGACGTTTGGGGGATTAGCGAATGAGCGGGCGGATTGGCGGACCATCTCGACCGCGCGCAACCCCCTTGCCGCTCAAGCCAGACACCATTCGCACACGCGCCCGTATGGCCCAATCGCGCGCCTCATCTTCGATGAAAGTCTTTGTCCATGGGCTGAAGGTAAGCGCATCCATCGGCGTGCATCCGCACGAACATGAAACACAACAGACCATCATCGTGGATGTTGAGCTTGATCTTGGCCTCACTCCGGCGCCCAAGGACGATCGTTTGAGCGAAACGATCGACTACCAATCCACCGCGCAGATGGTGGGGCGTGTTTGCGCTGAGGGTCACGTTCAATTGGTGGAAACCTTGGCCGATCGGATTGTGACCGAATTGCTCAACGACGATCGCGTGTGTTCTGTGACCGTGCGAATCGCCAAGCCGGATGCCCTTGATGCGGCGGCGGCTGCAGGCTGTGAGATACAGCGAACGCGGTAAATATTACTTAAATATTAACAAGATTCGCTGATCCAAACTCAATATTTCGTTTACTTTTCCAGCCTACCCCCAATGCTATTGATTTGCTGAAGCTGAAAACTGTAAGTGCGCTATGCCCGTGAATTCCGACCTCCTCCGCGCTGTCACCGCCCTTGGCGAAACGCCAAACGCTGACATCCCCTGTCCCCGTTGTGGCGAAGGCTGCTTGGAGGCATACGAACAACATGTTGGCCACCAACGTTTCATCCACGTCTGGTGTAGCGCTGATGAGGGCCACTATATGTGTGTGGACGGTCCGCGCGAAGGCTTGTTTGAAGGCGTTCGCGACGTCTCCGAACGCGACGAAGCCATTGCAACCAAAGCGGCCGCATAAGCAATTGGTCGCAAAAAGCGCGTGCCAGGCCGCCCCTACGCCCTTATTTCTAGATCATGGCTCGTGCAGATCCCCCCGTCACTGACCGGCCGATTGCGCTGAGCGCGGACGAACGCGCAGGCCGATCGGGACCCGACGTCATCAAAGAATATGTCAAGCATTTGCCAAGCTCACCCGGCGTCTACCGCATGCTGGATAAGGCCGGTGATGCGCTCTATGTGGGCAAGGCCAATAATCTCAAAGCGCGCGTTTCCAGCTATACGCGCCTTGGGGGTCAGAATAATCGTATCGCGGCAATGATTGCCGCCACAGTGTCCATGGAATTCGTGGTCACTCATACAGAAACTGAGGCGTTACTGCTTGAATCTAATCTGATTAAGCGGCTCAAGCCCAAATACAATATTCTGCTGCGCGACGATAAATCCTTCCCGCACATTTTGATTCGACGCGATCACGAGGCGCCGCAGATACTGAAACATCGCGGCGCACGGCGCACGAAGGGCGAGTATTTTGGCCCGTTCGCGTCGGCTGGTGCGGTGAACCATACGCTTTCGACGCTGCAAAAGGCGTTCTTGCTGCGCTCGTGCTCTGACAGCGTTTATGAAAACCGCACCCGGCCGTGCATGCTCTACCAAATCAAGCGCTGCTGCGCGCCGTGCGTGGGGTATGTGACCATTGAGGAATACAACGCGTTGGTTGATGACGCCAAAGCGTTCCTGACCGGCAAGTCAGATGCGTTGCGCAAGCGGCTTCAAACTGAAATGGAACAAGCATCAGACACGCTCGAGTTCGAACGCGCCGCACGCCTACGCAACCGCATTCGCGCACTGGCTCCGATCACGACCAGTCAGGGCGTCAACCCAGCTGGCGTAGACGAAGCCGACGTGATCGCGCTGCACCATGAGGGGGGGCAATCCTGCATCCAGATGTTCTTCTTTCGCGCGGGTCAGAACTGGGGCGCGCAGAGCTATTTTCCCCGCCATGACCGCGATGCCGCACCACATGATGTGATCGCGGCGTTCATCGGCCAGTTTTACGATAACAAACCTGTCCCGGCGGCCATCCTCGTTTCGCACATGCCCACAGACGCCGCGTTATTGAGCGAGGCGCTCAGCCTGCGCGCGGAGCGCAAGGTCACCATCCACGCCCCTGAACGCGGCGACAAACGCAAGCTGGTGGAGCACGCGGCTCGCAATGCCCAAGAGGCCCTGGCGCGCAAACTGGCCGACGTCGCCTCGCAAACCAAGCTGATGGCGCAAGTGGCGAAAGTCTTGGACCTGCCCGATCCGCCGCAACGGATTGAGGTTTACGACAACTCCCACGTTCAGGGGGCAAAGGCGGTGGGCGCTATGATCGTGGCTGGTCCTGAAGGCTTTGACAAACGCAGCTACCGGACCTTCAACATAAAGTCGGAGGAGTTGGAGCCCGGTGACGACTACGCCATGATGCGCGAAGTGCTGACGCGCCGGCTCACGCGACTCCAAAAAGCGATGGAAACCGACGAAACGTCCGACACATCGGCCGCCAAACCTGACTTACTCATGATTGATGGCGGTGCGGGGCAGTTGTCCGCAGCGCTGAATGTCTATGCTGAGCTGGGCATCGACCCCGCCGACATCCCGGTGGTCGCCATTGCCAAGGGACCCGAACGCAATGCCGGGCGCGAACAATTCTTCATGCCCAGACGCTCCCCGTTTCAGTTACCGCCAACCGATCCCGCGCTATACTATCTTCAGCGCTTGCGCGATGAGGCGCACCGCTTCGCGATCGGCGCCCATCGCGCCAAGCGGGCGAAGGCCGCCAGCAAGAACCCACTGGACGACGTGCCCGGCGTCGGCCCTGCGCGAAAGCGTGCGCTACTTGAACATTTTGGCTCAGCGCGTAGCGTGCGTCGCGCTAGCCTTGATGATCTAGAGAAGGTCCCCGGCATTTCAAAGCAGGTGGCGCGAACGTTGTATGACTGGTTTCAATCCTGATCTGGCCGCCACGCGCCGCCCGAGCCGTTTATCGTGGCTGCCCAATACGCTGACCATGCTGCGCGTGGCCTTGGCGCCGGCTGTTTTTGCCCTGCTTGCCGCAGCGTCCATTGATGGCCGTGGATTTACGATCAACGCCCTCACCTCGCCCATGACCGCATGGGCGGCCGTGCTTATGCTGACGGCCGGCGTGTTGGATTTCCTCGACGGAGCGGCGGCGCGCGCGCTCAATGTGCAAAGCGATTTTGGCCGCAAGTGGGATCCCATCGCCGATAAGGTGGTCAACGGCGCTGGGCTGATCGGTTCCAGCTTGATTTTGCAGCTGCTTTGGCCGGCGGCCGCGATCATCATTGTGCGGGACGTATTGATCACCCGACTTCGCAATAACGCGCCCAATTCGAGTAAGATTGCGGCCCCATCTCAATTGTCGAAATGGAAGACCGCGTTCACGTTTGTTGGTCTCATTGCCTTCACCGGCGCCAGCGTATTGAGCGCAATCATAGCCTTGGTATTGCCCGGTTTAGCGGCAGGCGTTGGCGCCCTATCGCTTTGGACGGGTGTCATCACGCTTTACGCCGCCGCCGCTTTGTCGCTGTGGACAGGGTGGCGGTATTTTTCGATCGCCAGACAGGACTGACGCGCCTTGCCTGCCGATTATTCAGCCGCGATGGCCGCAGATTTTTGGCGCACCAAGTTGTCGTAGTCCTCGACTAGCGTTTTGCTCACTTTGCCTGGCTTGTAGGAAATGTCGTCAATTGACTTCACCGGCGTCACCTCGGCTGCCGTTCCTACAACAAAGCATTCACTGAAGAACGGCATCTCCGAAGGATAAATGTCGCGACGGTGAACCGTAATGCCACGGGCTTTGGCAAGATCGATCACCGTGGCGCGAGTGATACCCTCCAACAGCCACTCGCCGCTTGGCGTGTGCAACTCTCCGTCCCGCACAAAAAAGATGTGAGCGCCGGTGCATTCCGCAATGCGGCCCTTGGCGTCCAGCATGAGCGCATCAGCAAAGCCTTTGGCTTCGGCGGCATGCTTTGACAGTGTGCAAATCATATAAAGACCGGCCGCCTTGGCCTTCACTGGCGCGCAATCGGGTGGCGGACGGCGCCAATCGGACATGGTCAGTTTGATGCCTTTGAGCTTGTCGGAAAAATAATTGCCCCAAGGCCACACTGCGACCGCCAAGTGGATTGTGTTTTTATGCGCGGAGACACCCATTTGTTCCGAGCCGCGCCAAGCCACGGGACGCAGATAGGCATCCTCCAGTCCTTGGCGGCTCAGAGTTTCCGCCTTCGCACCCTCAAGCTCGTCGACCGTTACAGGCAATTCAAAGCCCAGCAGTTCGCACGAGCGCGCTAAGCGCTCGGAATGCTCGCGGCTCTTGAAGATCTTGCCTTCATAGGCGCGCTCACCCTCGAAGACACATGAACCGTAGTGCAGTCCGTGCGTGAGCACATGAATTTTCGCGTCAGCCCAGTTGACGAATTCGCCATTCCACCAGATGACGCCGTCGCGTTTGTCGAAGGGAATTAATTCAGCCATTATTCTCCCCATACACTGCACGAGCACACAAGTGAGCGCGCGCAACATTTTTTCTCGAACCACAGGTAAACTGCGTCATGGTTCTAATGTTTGGCGGAATACGGGGCGTGTCAACATGGTCGATGCGGTGAAACTGGATGACACTGACCCTCGCGGGCATATTCTCGTTGTGGATGACGACGCGCGCATCCGCGACTTGCTCAAGGCATATCTGTTTGAAAATGGGTATTCTGCGAGTGTCGCGCAGGACGCCGCTCATGCGCGCAAGCTGCTCGCCTCCATGGAATTTGATCTGTTGATCGTGGACGTCATGATGCCTGGCGAAGACGGATTGGCGCTCACGGCGCACCTGCGTTCAGTCCAAGACACGCCCATCATCCTGCTCACGGCACGCGACCTTCAGGAAGATCGTATAGAGGGGCTGCGCGCCGGCGCGGATGATTATTTGGCCAAGCCGTTTGCGCCTGAAGAATTGATTTTACGGATTGAAGCCATCCTGCGTCGCGCCAGTTCGCCCCCGGCGCCGGTGGTGGTCACCTTCGGCGACTGCAGATTTGACGCCGAGACCAGTGAGCTGTGGCGGACAGGTGAACTCATTCGTCTTACGTCCGCCGAGGCCGCCCTCTTAGCCGTACTGGCCCAACGTCCGGGTGACGTCATCAGCCGCGCCAGTCTCGCCAAACGCACCTCAGCCGGCCAAGAGCGCTCGGTGGATGTGCAGGTGACCCGCCTGCGCCGCAAAATCGAGGAAAACCCACGCGAACCGCGCTTCCTACAAACTGTCCGCGGCTCGGGCTATCGTTTGATTGCCCAACCGGCGGAGATTCCACCGTCTACGTAAATCCATGGATCAGCGAGGCGGCAAAGGCGGCCACGAGCGCGACAATCACGCCGATCCGCACCGCAAGGGGCAATCGGCGCCACCAGGTGATAATCTGCTCACCAAAAAAGAACACCAAGATCGCCATGGACCCATAGCGCAGCGCCCGCCCCACCAAGCACGCCAGCAAAAATGCCTGCACGCTGAGGCCTGCTGCGCCGGCCGCGAAACTCACAATCTGAGGGGCCGGCGTGAACATGGACACAAATACCGGCCATGCCGCACGGTCGGTCACCGTATCGCGCGCGCCTTGCACCTGGTCCAGCCAGTCCACCCGGCCGGCCAAAAACGCCGACGCTGCTTCGAACGCCCACGCGCCTGCTGCGAACATGATCACATAACCAAGCACAGAGCCCGCCCACACCGTGATCGCGGCGGGAAACACATGGGCGCGCCCGCGCAACATCAATGCGGTCAATGGCAATTCGATGAGCCATGGAAAAATGGTCGAGTCCACAACGGACCCAAGAAACAACGCTGGATAAGCCCATTTCGCGCTGCGCGCTTCAATGGTCTGAGCAACCTGATGATTGGGGCGTGTGGTTTCCATCAGTGCGCGAGCCTACTCATCACGACGCCCCAGCAGAAGCGGACAAAGCGCCCCGTTATGAAGAGTGGACAGGCGCTCGCTCGCGCAAGGACAGCGTCTCCACCGCCAGCCCGCGCCGCCCAGCGCCAATCAGGGGCCGCATGGGCTGGCCAAATGGGGGAGCCTCATTACCATCGCCATCGATCACCACACCGCCCGCTTCGCCGAGCAGCAATACGCCCGCCGGGAGCTCCCAGGGATTGCTGGTGCCAAAAACCAGGACATCAGCGTCGCCACGCAGAAAGTCCAGATAGTCTATGCCAATACCAATGGAGATGACGAAGCGCCGGGTGCGTAAACTCATGCGGCGAAAATCAGCAGCACTCATGCTGGGTATATAGTCGACGCCGCCAGCCACGATCACGGCGTCTCCCAAACTGCTTGGCGGATTGATGGCTGCCGGCGCGCCATTGACGCTTGCGCCGAGTCCTTCACCTGCATGAGCCGCACCGCCCAGTGCCGGCGCCTGCACCCATGCCGCTATGGGCCGCTTGTTGTGGACCAAAGCGAGTATGGTGGTGAAGCGCGCATTACCGGCCGCGAATGCCGCAGTGCCATCGACGGGATCCATCACCCAGACCGGCCGCTCGCCTTCCAACGCGGCCAGCACCGAGGGATCGCGCGCGGCGGATTCCTCCCCAATCGCGATCGTGCCGGGAAAGGCGGCCTCTAATTCGCGGGAGAGCCGCGCTTCGGCTTGAATGTCAGCCTCAGTGACGATGTCACCCGGCTTTTTTTCGCGCACGTCGCTATCAGCCAGATTACGCCAGCGCGGCATAATCTCACCATCCGCGGCGCGGGTCACCATGGCCCCAACCTCACCCAACATGTCTGTGGATACGCGCATCACGCCCCCGCCTCACCGTGTTCAACCAACCGGCGTCTGTCTTCGCATATTTGAGAGGAATGTCACGCGGGACCGCGCGCCATGGCGCCAAGCACGCCGCTAACCGCGCAACTTTGCCCGCTTGATCTCACGTTTGGACAATTGGCGCTTGGCAATGGCGTAAACGCCGGTGCGTCCATAAAGCCGCGTGCGCGGCAAAGCGCTCAATTTGGCTTGGTAGACCACGTCTTGAGCCGGGAATTGCCCATGGCTGGAATAGGGCCATCCGAACGATCCAAATGGCGCATATTCGCCCTCGCGGTCCAAACGCGCCAGGCGCACTTCCCACCAGCCTGCGTCGCCAAAGTCGTGAAGTTGCAGGTACTTTGACACCGCCCGCATGCGCGTGGCGGCCTCAGCAGACAGCTCCTCAGCGACCTCTTGGCGGCGTTTAAACCATGAACGCCGAAAAACATTGGGTTTCAAAACGCCATCAACCGGATCGACATAACAATCGAGCCGCGTGTCTTCCAGCGGCATGGGCCGGCTATAGCATTCTCCTGTCGTCCAGATTCGACCGTCTTGGCCCACGCGAGTTCTGGTGGCGACAAAATCGGGAACATGGATGCGGACATGATCTTGAACGGTGGCGCGTCCGTCAGTAACCGCGCAAATCTCCGCCCAGACATCATCCCAGCGCCGACCACAGCGCGAACGCAGAAACCGGCGCAATGGGGCCAAATGGTCATCATTGCCGCGCAGCCAACCGCGTTCGGCATGCGGGCGCTTCATGCCCATTTTTTGCGGAAAATGCTCCAGCGGCGGCAAACGCAACGCCGTGCGCGTCTGGCGCATGCCGCGACGGCTGGTTTCCACAATCACTTTGTCCATGTCCGAGCGCATCGGACCGCAGCCTTTCTAACCCGCGATGACCTCTTTTGTGCGGGGCGCAGGTATCTGCGCTCGAATTGTGGCGAAACGGCGCCAATTATCCGAGATTAAGTCGAATTCATGTTTATGCTCGGCGTCACGAAACCCGTTCTAGGCGTGTGGATCGGTTTGATTTCTCGCATTGATCGACCGCGCACTTCGGTTGGCGAGACCGATCATCGACCGCGGTTTCGTCGAAGAAAGGGGAAATTCTGGAAGAAGGACGCATGGATCGGCTCCTTGGGGTCGCGTCCAGCAGACATTGACGCCGCCAAAACACCTCCCAAGGAGCCTTTGATTCATCGGGCCGCCGCGTTCAGGATTTTGAACCGGCCCTATTCAGCCGCCACCGGTTGAGCCGTCTCCTGGCCAAAGCGCTGGTAGAAGGTCTCGCCTTTGGCCGCCATGTCACGCAGCAATTGGGGAACCTCAAAGAACGGCCCTGGATGGGCGCTATGGAGTTCATCGGCGCGTTTAACGAAATTTGACGCGCCAATGGTGTCGATGAACGACAGCACCCCGCCAGTGAACGGGGCGAACCCCCAAGCTAGGATTGAGCCCACATCCGCCTCGCGCGGGTCTTGCACGACGCCCTCTTCCATACATTTCGCCGCCTCGATGGCTTGGGCGTAAAGAATGCGGTCCTTCACCTCTTGTACGTCAGGTTGTGGGTCGAGCAGGCCATTCACCGCAAACTGGGAGAGCTCAGGCCACAGGGCTTTGGATTTGTCATCTCCGTAAGTGTAAAAGCCCGCCTTGGTTTTGCGGCCGTACCGGCCAAGCTCGTACATTTGGGTAGTGATGGGATCGCCAGGACTGGGCACATAGTCGGCGCCCAGATCATTCTTGGTCTGGGTCATGATTTTATAGCCCAGGTCGATGGCGGTCATGTCCATCAGTTCCATGGGGCCCATGGGCATGCCGGCCATCCGCGCGCCGTTCTCGATCAATGCTGGCTTATAGCCTTCGCTGAGCATGGCGAGGCCCTGCTCAATAAAGCGCAGCACACAGCGATTGGCGTAAAAACCGCGGGTGTCTTGGACCACGATCGGCGTTTTCTTGATCTTACCCACAAAGTCGATGGCGCGGGAAATGGCGTAATCGCCAGTCTTTTGGCCCTGGATGATTTCCACCAGCAGCATTTTCTCCACCGGCGAAAAGAAGTGAATGCCGATGAATTGCTCAGGGTTGCGGGACGCCTCAGCCAAACCGGTGATCGGAATGGTGGAGGTGTTGGTGGCGAAGATGGCGTCGGGCTTGAGATGTTCTTCGGCCGCTTTGGTGATTTTGTTTTTCAGCTCGGAGTTCTCGAATACCGCCTCGACGACCAGGTCCACGTCCTTGAGCATGGCGTAGTCCGTGGTGGGTGTGATCCGGGCCAAGATCTTGTCAGCCTTGTCCTGGGCCATCCTGCCGCGTGACACGCGTTTTGCCAAATCGCCTTCAACGTGCGCCTTGCCCTTGTCGGCGCCGGCTTGGTCCACATCGATCAACACCACATCAACACCGGCTTGGGCGGACACATTGGCAATGCCGGCCCCCATAAAACCGGCGCCGATCACGGCGATTTTTTCAATGTCACGCCTTTCCTGACCCGCCGGACGACGTCCGCCTTTGTCCAGTTCCTGTTTAGACAGGAAGATGGAGCGGATCATGTTGGTGCTTTCGGGGCGCAATAACAGCTTGGCGAAATAGCGCTCTTCAATGCGCAGGCCGGCCGCAATGTCCACCTGCAGGCCTTCATAGACCGCTGACAGCAGATAGCGCACGGCCGGATAATTGCCGTAAGTCTCCCGGCGCATCATGGGCGAGGCGCCGCCAAACACTTGCAGCCCGCTCGGCGACCATACCTTGCCGCCGGGGATCTTGAACGTGTCCTGATACCAAGGCTGGGTGGCCTCGGGATTGGCGAGCACCCAGGCTTTGGCCTTGGCGACCATCTCATCGGGGGCCGCCAATTCTTGGACGATGCCCTTCTGAAGCGCGGAGTCCGCGTCCACATTCTTGCCAGTTGACATGATCTGGAGCGCATCCATGGCGCCGCAGACGCGCGGAAGGCGTTGCGACCCGCCCGCGCCTGGGAAGAGGCCGATCAGCACTTCGGGGAAACCAACTTTGGCTTTGCCGTCATTGGCCATGACCCGATAGTGGCAGGCGAGCGCCAATTCAAATCCGCCGCCCAGCGTTAAGCCGTTTAGGCACACGGCCAAGGGCTTGCCGCAGGTTTCCAACTGCGTGAAAGTCCGGCTCATCAATGCACCCTGATCGCGGATGAACGCCAAACGATCGTCGCCTTCCAAATTTGCAGCGCCGTCCTGCATGGGACCAAATAGGCTTTTGAGGTCGGCCCCCGCGCAGAAATTGTCCTTACCCGAGCGGATCACCAAGCCTTTGATCGCATCATCGCCGCCGACACGGTCGGCGATGGCCCTAATTTCCTCCATCACGTCCGCGGACAAGACGTTCATAGACTTGCCAGGCGCATCGAATGTGGCAAGCGCCACGCCATCGCCATCAATTTCGAAACTGAAATTCTTATAGCTCATTGCCATCTCCTCCCCGCTTGGACCGGGTGTTTCGGTGTGCTCGCCACGGCCGCTGAATTGGTCAGCGCTGCGAGCCGCGGGCGTTGGGTTTGTCTTACGTTTCCAAAACATACGCTATAATTCAGACACTTACTCAGATTTGCTCGATGATCGTTGCTGTGCCCATGCCGCCACCAACGCACAACGTGACCAGGGCGGTCTCCTTGCCAGAGCGCTCAAGCTCATCAAGGGCCGTGCCGAAAATCATGGCGCCGGTGGCTCCCAACGGGTGACCCATGGCAATGGCGCCGCCATTCACATTCATTTTGTCATGGGGAATGTCGTAGGCTTGCATCAACCGCAACACCACCGAAGCAAACGCCTCGTTAAGCTCGTATAGGTCCACGTCATCGGCATTCATTCCGGCTTTTTTGAGCACTTTTTCAGTCACATAGACCGGGCCGGTGAGCATAATGGTCGGCTCTGAGCCAATGCTCGCCATGGCTTTGATTTTGGCGCGTGGCTTCAGCCCTGCGGCATCGCCCGCCTCTTTCGAACCGATCAGCACGCCTGCCGAGCCATCCACAATGCCGGATGAATTGCCGGCGTGATGGACAAAATTGACTTTCTCCAGCTCGGGATAGCGTTGGATCGCCACCGCGTCCAAGCCGACAAACGCCGCCAAATCCTTAAAGGACGGGTTGAGCGAGGCCAAGGACTGCATATCCGTGCCAGGGCGCATGTGTTCGTCATGATCCAGTTGGGTCAGGCCCATTTGGTCTTTGACGGGGATCACCGACTTCTTGAACCGGCCTTCTTCCCAGGCTTTGGCGGCGCGATTTTGGCTCTCCACCGCGTAAGCATCGACGTCGTCGCGTGAAAACCCATACTTGGTGGCGATCAAATCTGCCGATACGCCTTGGGGCACAAAGTAATGGTCAAAGGCCAGCTCAGGGTCTGCGACCATTGACCCGCCGTCGGCCCCCATGGGATTGCGGCTCATTGACTCCACCCCGCCGCCAATAGCGAAATCAGCTTCGCCCGACATGACCTTGGCGGCCGCCATATTCACCGCTTCCAGCCCCGAGGCGCAGAAACGGTTGATCTGCACGCCGGCAACGCTCTCGTCATAATCAGCGGCCAGCACGCAAGCGCGCGCAATGTCTGCGCCCTGGTCAGCTACGGGGGTGACGCAACCAAAGATCACATCATCCACTTTTGCAGTGTCGAGTTCGGTGCGATCGCGCAGCGCCTCAAGCACTTGGGCGCCCAGCTGGATCGGCGTGATTTCATTTAGCGCACCATTTTTCTTTTTGCCGCGCGGGGTGCGCACTGCATCATAAATATAGGCCTCAACCATGTGTCTTTCCTCCGACTCAGTCTGCAAAATCAAAGGGCGCCGCAGGTCAGCCGCGACGCCCTTTCGGGACTAGAATTGAGCTTCGTCCAATGCCATCACGCTCTCAGCGCCGGCCTCAACCTTTGCCAAGTGGGCGGCGCTATCAGGCAGGATCCGATCAAGAAAATACCGACCCGTCGCGATCTTGCTTGAATAATAGGGATCATCAGCAGCGCCGTTCTTCACCTTCGCCATCGCCGCCTTGGCCATCATCGCCCACATATAGGCCAGGCCGGTGAGACCAAACAGCTGGAGGTAGTCGGTGGCTGACGCGCCCGCGTTCTCTGGGTCCGCTAAGCCATTATTGATCATCCACTGGGTGGCTTGATCGAGGCGCGTTTTCGCCGTGCGCAAGCCTTCCACAAAAGGCTTCAGATCGGCGTCATTCTCATGTTCGGCGACAAACTCGTCGATTTCCTTGAAGAAAGTCAGGATCGGGCGCATGCCCTCCATACCGAGCTTGCGGCCCACAAGGTCGAGCGCCTGGATGCCGTTGGTGCCCTCGTAAATCAAAGCGATCCGGCAGTCTCGCACGAACTGCGACATGCCCCACTCTTCCACGAACCCTGAACCGCCGAACACTTGGAGCGAGTCATTGCAGCCCCGATAGCCGCGATCGGTGAGAAACCCTTTGATCACTGGGGTGAGCAGCGCCATGTAGTCGCCGGCCTTTTCGCGGACGGACTCGTCGGGACTCTTGTGCAGCAGGTCACCATATTGCGCGACCCAGAACGCGAAAGCGCGCGCGCCTTCGTTAAAGGCTTTGGTGTCCATCAACATGCGACGCACATCAGGATGCACAATGATGGGGTCGGCCGGCAAATCGGGCCGTTTGGCCCCAGAGATGGACCGGCTTTGCAGACGGTCCTTCGCGAAGGCGGCGGCGTTTTGATACGCGACCTCCGAAATGGCGAGGCCCTGGACGCCCACGCCCAAACGCGCATCGTTCATCATGACGAACATGGCGCGCATGCCCTTGTTTTCTTCGCCGACCAGATAGCCGGTGGCGTCGTCATAATTCATGACGCACGTGGCGTTGCCATGAATGCCCATTTTTTCTTCAAGACCGCCGCACTGAACGCCGTTGCGTTCGCCCAGCGAGCCGTCCTCATTCACCATAAATTTCGGCACGATGAATAAGGAGATGCCCTTAATGCCCTCCGGCGCGCCCTCGATCCGCGCCAGCACCAGATGGATGATGTTGTCTGCCATGGGGTGTTCGCCGGCGGAGATCCAAATCTTTTGACCGGAAATTTTGTATGTGCCGTCCGGTTGGGGTACGGCCTTGGAGCGGATCAGACCCAGATCAGTGCCGCATTGTGGTTCAGTGAGGTTCATGGTGCCCGACCACTCGCCGCTGGCCAGTTTGGGCAAATACATTTGCTTTTGCTCTTCCGAAGCCGAAGCGAGAATGGCGTTGTATGCGCCATGGGTGAGACCTGGATACATGCCCCAGGACTGATTGGCCGAGGACACCATCTCCATCACGCCCATATTGAGCACATGGGGCAAACCTTGACCGCCATAATTGGGATCGGCCGCTAAAGCGCCCCAGCCGTTTTCCACATATTGCTTATAAGCGTCGTGAAATCCCGTGGGCACATTGACCGAGCCATCGTCATTGCGCGTGCACCCTTCTAAATCGCCCACGCGATTGAGGGGCTGAAGCACTTGTTCGCAAAATTTGGCGCTTTCCTCGAGAATCGCATCGCGCACATCTTTTGGCGCGTCAGCGAAACCGGGTAGATTGTCGTACTTATCAATTTGCAAAACGTCATCGAGCAAAAACTGCATGTCTTTGACGGGCGCGTTATAAACAGGCATTCACGGTTCTCCTTGCCATGACCGATGTTAAAGTCGGTGGGTGCACATTGACTGGTACGCTTTATCCGGACGCATCACTCCACAACCACGAGCGTCCAAGCTGCTGAAACGCCGCAGCCCGGGCGCGTAACTCTTCATCTTCATCGATTTGAGCGCCAAGCTCTTCAAACCGCCCCTCAATGATCTCGATCCGATTGGTCAGATCCTCGAGCAACACAGCAATGTCTTCACGCAGGATTTGCAATCCGGCGCGGCGCTTTATCAACGCGCGATGGGCTGAACGCAGTTCGTCCACATTACTGGACACGTCCTCGCCCACATCGAGGATGGATTTGATGTCGTCGAGACTGAAACCGAGCCGACGCGCCCTCATAATAATGTCAAGCCGAGCGCAGTCATTGGCGCTGTAGACGCGCGAGCGCCCGCGGCGTTGAGGATCGAGCAGTCCTTTGGCTTCGTAAAACCGCAAAGCCCGCGCGGTGACATTAAACGCATCCACCACATCGCTAATCGTCATTACGGTTGAAGATGGGGTTGCTGTCATGCCCGTGGAGATAACTGACGCTGACGTTAACGTCAAGTGGAGTTTCGGGCTGCGTTAATTTCTCATTAACAGATGGCTCCGAATCTGTCGAAGGTGTGAGTATCTTGTTCTGTCTTGGGGACAAGACGCCAAATCTAGCGAAGAAGAGATTAGGCTGCGTCCAACGTTAATCGAACACAAATCGCGATCGTGATAAGGAGCGGTCCCTATGAGCGCACAGAGCTCTTGGAGCATGAAGGGCGCATCGTCCCAGAACACACGACGCGGAACGCGTTCAGCTGTGGATACGGGCGTCACCGTTGGCGACTGGATCAATCGCAAGATCCTCAGCGGCGCCAATGATGTGCGCGCCGACGCTAGCACACCGGAAGGCTTGGCCGCCGCCATTGATCGGCTGTCGCGGCGCATTGAAGCCACCGAGCATCGATCGACACTGGCCATTACCGGTATTGATCAAACGGTGTTGGGATTGGTCTCGCGCATGCAAGCGGCTGAAGGCGAACAGCTCAATCTCGAGCAACGCCATCACCAAGCCTTGGAAGATCTGACCAATGCGCGCGAAGCGTTGCTGGCCCGCATTGACCGTCTGGAAAACGAATCGTCGTCCTCCCGCAATCTGGATGCGTTACGGTCGCTTGAGGCGAGCCTTGCGCGGCTGTCGATGCATGTGGCGGACAATTCCAAGGCGCTCTCGGCGCAGATCGACCGGTATGGCGACGAGATCGCTGGGCTAGAGGACCATCTCAGCGAAGCGAGCGAGGCTGCTGAGGCCAGGTTCGCTGCATTTGCCGATGTCGATGATGCGCTCAATCGATCCATCCAAGAGCTGTCAGAGGCCCAAGCGGCGCAGGGCGAAAAGCTTGACTCGCTCAATAGCGCGGTCAGCGCCGTCGATGCGCGCGTGGACGATGCGGCCGAGCGCACCGCACGCGCATCTCAATCAGCCGCGGAGGCCACCCACCGTGCCGAGCGCGTGGAATCAGCGTTGTCGAACGAGTCCACGCAACGTGAAGCCGCCGTAGCGCAGCTCACCGAGTATGCCGATCGTTTGTCAGCGGCCGAACAGGTCACCAATTCCGCCATCCGTTCGCTGGAAGATTCATTCAAAGCGCTCGAATCGCGTGTGCGCTCGGCGGAATCGGGGGTATCAGAAGCAGCAGGATTGCGTGCTGAATTTGGGGATCAGTTGTGCTCTCTGGGCCGCGAACTTGGCGAATTGGTGGACAGCACGCGCGAAACGTTGGCCGCACGCCTGCAGTCGGTCGCCTCAGAACAGCGGGTGGACGCCATCGAAGCGCGACTTGATTCCATCATGTCGGATATCTCGCTGGGAGAGCAACAACGCGCCGAAGCGCTGGACCGCATTGTGATGGAATTGGCCAAAGTTTCCGACGCTGTGGATCAACGCATCCGAGAAACGGGCATGGAAGCTGAAGCGCGCGTCGAGCAGCGCGCCCACATGGCGATCAAACGCACAGAGACCGCCGCTCATCACAGCGAGACTGCCGCGCAACGCAGTGAAACTGCCGCACGCATGGCCCAAGACGCAGTCGGAACCGCTGAACAGCGGATGGATGATCGGGCCAAAAGTCATATCAAGCGGCTCGAAAAAGTGGCGCGCGCCGCTGGTGAGGGCTCAACCATGCGCGCAGAACTTGAAGCGCGCATTAAGGCGATGGAGACCAAGAGTCGGGCCGAACTGGGCGCCGTTCGCGAAACAGTGGACGACCTGGGCAAAGCTCATGAGCAAACGCAAAGTGCGATTTCCGGCCTCAGTGACCAATTTGATGATCTGGCCGGCCGAGCATCGCAACCGGGCCAAGCCATTTCGACTGAAGACCTCGATCAGCGCATTCGCGACAGCGAACAACGCACCAAACGCATGATCGACGACATCATCGCCCGCAGCGCTCAGAGTCCTGAACCCAAACCGACAGCTGCGCCATCACAAGTCACCGAGGCCATCTTGGGCTTGGATTTGCGGCTCAGCGGGGACTTTTACGGGAAAACGACGGTGCACAATCTGGAGCCCACTGACTCTGCTGACCCGGATGCGGCATACATTGCCGGTCTGGCTGAGGGGTCATCGGAATCTCCGGACGATGACACGGCGTTCGCCCCGGTGGCGTTGCCCGGCCGAGCCGCCTTCGGCGGTGACAATGATTTTGGTGAGAAGGCCAAAATTTCCACCACACCGTTCGACCAGGTTGACGTCTCAGACGACATTGACACGCCATTTGACGAACCCGATCCGGACGATGATCCTGACCGCATCAGTGGCTTTGACGACTCTGATAGTGAAGACGAGGTCTGGCCCTCCCCAGACCGGGAAGGGGCCATGTTCACGCGCGACACGCTGGAGAACCAGCCGGGCTTGCGCACGCAAAATCCAGTGGTTGTTCCCAAGCGCGAAGATTCCGGTCTGGGCCTTGGAGCAAGTCTGGCCGCGCGCACGGGCCAAAGCCGCGGATCATTGGCCTTGGCGAGCGGCATGGCGTTCACCGCCGTTGGTGCAGCGACGTATCTGCTTTACGAGGAGCGTGCGGTCTCTGGCGCCCAGCCAAACGAGGCGGACATTGCGCATTCCACCGGCCAGACTACGGGTAATGGCGCCGCGCTGATTGACGTTACATCGCCCGTTCTCCAAGCCGATCTAGCCAAAGCCGGCAATGATGTGGTCGCGCTCTATAATATTGGCGTCGAGCACTTACAGGCGGAACGTGACGAACGCGGCGCTGCATTGATTTTGATTGCGGCCGAACAAGGACTCGCTGACGCGCAGCATCATATCGGCATGCTCTATAGCCGGGGTGTGGGTGTGAATGCTGATCAACATATGTCGCGCACATGGACTGAGCGCGCCGCCAATGCCGGGCATCCCCGCGCCATGCACGATCTGGGCGTCAAGTTCGCCAACGCCAAAGGCGCTCCGCAAAGCTATGAACAAGCTCTACGGTGGTTCGAGGACGCTGCGCTGCTCGGCGTCGTTGATTCCCAGTATAATCTTGGCGTGCTTTATGAGCAGGGGCTCGGCGCGCCAACCAGCATAATCCAAGCTCACGCCTGGTATTCCCTCGCCGCATCTGGCGGAGATCAGGAAGCTCAGACGCGAGCGGATGAATTGGCGCGCACACTGACGCGCCGCGAATTGGAGGCCTCACGAGCAAAGGCCGCACAATTGGCGGAAAAGTCAGTGTCGGGCTGAGCGAAGCGCCACAGAGCGCGGGTGATAATAATGGTGGGCGCCCTCATAATCGGTTGCCGATAGGCCGCTGGTTGTGAGGGCCAACAACCTCGCCTTCTGCGGTGAAATGCGCTATAGATGCGGGATCGGTATGGGTGGGGAATCGCCATGAATCAAACCATTTCGCGCGCACCAACGAGCGCCTTCCTCGTGGGATTTGGTGGTGTTGCTGTATTTATCGGCTTAACCACCGCCATGTTCGTGTTTGCCCTTGGATTTGGCGGCGCGCCAGAAAGCCTCGACAATGCACGGCTATCACTCAACCTCCTGATTTTGTGGGCTGGGTTAATTTTGGCGTTTTTGGGCGGCACACGATGGGGCCGCGCGCTCGGCGCGGACATCATGTCGCCAGGGCCCATTACCCTGCTTTCGGCCGCGTTCCCGAGCCTGATCGCGTGGATCAGCGTCGCGGTAAGCTTGCCGCCTCTCAACATTCCTGTTTTGGGGGTCAGCCTTCTCGTCGGAGGATTTTTCCACATGCTGATCTGGGACTTGCAGGGCGTCAACCAGGGCCTGTGGCCGAACTGGTACAGCGCGCTGCGCGTTGTGTTGACCCTGCTGGCCGCCCTGACGCTCGTCGCCGCCGGCATTGGCGCGATCATGTACGGTATTGCCTAAAGAACGTATCAATTAGTCGAGCGCCAGACGCGCGGCGCGCACCTTCCATATGCGCGCTTCGCCAAGCATGTACGCCGTCGGAATGTCGCTAAAGTGAGCGCGAAATGCCGGATCACGCACATTCAACCCGCCGGTGAACGCGCCCAGCGCCGGTAAGATCATGCGGTCATCGCCGACGGCGAAACACTTGCGACGCACAGCCCGCCCCGCCCCCGCGATCCTCGCACACGGATGCAAGTGCCCAGCGATTTCACCTGGCCCAGGCCCGCATTTGGGTTCATGGCGAAGCGTCAGCGCCCCCAGCGCCCATTGTTCGGCCGCATCGCCGCCAACAGCCTTCGGCGGCAGTGGATCGTGATTGCCGGCAATCCAAACCCAGTTCGAAACAGATCGGACTAAGGCGGCCAACCGTTCCACATGCGCATCGCCCAGCATTGCTGCCGCCCAAGGTGTGTGAAAACTGTCGCCCAGCGCCACAACCAGCTTTGGACGATGGCGTTCAATCAGCCCGTCCAGACGCCTCATGGTCGCTTCAGTATCATAGGGCGGCAACCAGCCCGCCCCGCTTGCGGTCAAGCACGCACCCTTCTCAAAATGCAAGTCGGCCACGAGCAGGACATCATAATCTGGCAGAAACGCCGCGCCGAGCGGGTCCAGCTCCACGCGTTCGCCATGAAGCACGAGAGCCGCCTGTTCGATTTCGCCCGGGAATTGGCGTTGTTCACTCAGCACACCAGTCATGGCCCCAGTGTGAGCGATCATACGCCTTGGTCAATGCGGTTATCCCAAGCCAGCGCGCGCGAAATCGACGCGCGGCTAGTCTTTCGCCAAAGCCTTTTCGATTTCGCTGATCGGATGGTTGGTGAGGTCTTTCGCAATCTCACCGGCGATCCGCTTTTGCACCTCATCATGCAACTGAGGACGCAATTCGCCCAAAGTCGATGGATCGGCGACGACCACCAAATGGTCGAACTTTTGATCCAGCGCCCATTTGCGCAGTCGATCGGCAAGTTCCTTCGCAAAGCGTTCTTTGGCAATCTCATGCCAGTCAGTCTCTTCGACCGCACTGCGTCCAACACCAGCGTCATCATAGCGACCGGGCCGATCGTCGGCCAATTCGCGTGATGGCGGGATATCCTGCTCTTTGTGGCGATGAACAATCAGATTGATCAGCTCTTCATCACCCTCATTGCGCAGGACTAAATATTTGCCGCCATCGGCAACGACCACCCAGCCTTGATTGGGGATTTTCATCAGTCGCCTCCCTGTCACGAGTGAACCATCCAAACCGTCGGAACGCGCGGACACAGGTTCCGCTCCAAACGAAGGCCGAACATGGACCGCCCGCCAGATGCGGCCAACATCGTAATCGCCGCAGCTTTGCTTGAGAGGCTCGATGCTGTACCATGATGCCGCCTTAAAATGGAGAACTCGTATCGCGTTCGTGCGTTTCAGGAATTTGGGATTGGGGGCAAAACGCGCCGAGCAAGACCGCCGGGGCGAGCAATTCGGAGCCTAAGGAGCCCAAGATGCACGTGAAAGATTGCATGAGCACGCATGTGGCGTGGATCGAACCCCATGTCACCTTAAAGGACGCTGCGATCCTCATGCGCGACCGGGATGTGGGCTCATTGCCCATTGGCGACAATGACCGACTGGTGGGCATGGTCACTGACCGCGACATTGTCATTCGTGGCGCCGCGCAGGGCATGGACCCCGCCTCCACGCCGGTTTCGGCGGTGATGAGCGACCACATTCGATACTGCCGCACGAATGACAGCTTAAAAGATGTGGCGGCGAACATGGCTGAAATCAAAATGCGCCGCCTACCGGTGGTCGACGACGACAAACGCCTAGTGGGCATGATCAGCCTGGGCGACATTGCCCGCTTTGCCCAAGAATCCACCAGCGGCGAGGCTTTGCGGGAGATTGTCGAACGGGTTTAGAGCCGGACGATTGGCCCCATCCTCGCCTCAATCCACACATTGCAGCGCTCATATGGCGAGCGGGACATGGGCAGCTCAACAAACCCGGATGACAGATAAAGCTGTTTGGCCACCTCAACTTTTGAGTTGGTCTCAATGAAGATCCGCCAGGCGCCCACGCGCTGGGCATGATCAAAACATGCCTTTACTCAAGCCCGGCCAACGTCTTTGCCTTGCGCGGTCGGGTCCACCGCCAGCTTGACCATTTCCAAGCCGCCATCGGCCATGGGGACCAGCCCAACACAGCCCACCACCGCGCCATCCGCGCTTTGCGCGAAGTAAATCTCCCCGCCCTTGTCGATCACATGTGCTTTGGGATCACCCAGCGTGATCCGGTCTTTGTCTTCCAGCTGAAAGTAGCGGGTGATCCAGCCTTCATTGAGAAGGCGAAAGGCCTGCGTATGTTCGATCTAAAAGGGAATGATGGTGATTGCGGGCAATGCGGTGGCGTGGTCATTCAATTGGGCTCATGGCTTGATCCTAGAGTCTAGCCAGCCGCGATCGCCTTGGCACGCCCATTTGTTTGGCGAAAATTTCCGCACTTTGAGAATGGTGGGTATGTGGGCTCGCGCCTTATTCATTCAGCCCATCGCGTCTTCAATAATGTCTTCGGCCGCGTCTTCCAAGATCGCTTCGGCCGCATCGCCATGAATGGGCACGCGACCGATCTCCAGCATGACCGGCGCGGCCAGCGGCGAGACTTTGGGCAAATCCACATGGTGGATGTGATCCTGAATCCGCATCAACCCCGCGTTAAGCCGGCCGATATCCAGCAAGCCGCCCGAGGCGTCGCGCCATGCGGCCTCCATCATCAAATGGTCGGGCTGGTGACGGCGGAGCACGTCGTAGATCAGATCGGTGGAGAAAGTGACTTGCCGGCCGGTTTTTTCTTCGCCGGGCATGCGCCGCGGCAGCATGCCCGAGATCATCGCACAGGTGCGAAAAGTGCGCTTCATCAGCATGCTGTCATGAATCCAGGCATCGAGATCGTCGCCCAGCATGTCCTCATGAAACAATTCGGCCATATCCACGTCGCCCATGGGCTGCAGACCCCAAACGGAGATCGCATAGTCATTGGCCACAAAGCCCAGCGGATTTAACCCCAGCCGTTCCAATCGCCGCGTGAGCAACATGCCCAGCGATTGGTGCGCCAGCCGGCCTTCAAACGGGTAAGCCACGAGATAGTGCTTCGATCGGCGCGGGAAGGTCTCCACTAACATGTCGTCGGCGGCTGGGATCACCGACCGTTCAGCTTGCGCCTCCAGCCATTCGCGCACTTGACCAGGCATCCCGGCCCAGCTCTCAGGCTCTGAAATCATTTGGCGCACGCGCGCCGCCAAAAACGTGGACAACGGAAATTTACCACCTTGCCAACTGGGCACTTTGGCGTCGGGCGCATGCGAGCGCGTGACGAACACATCGGTCTCCGCCATGCCCTCAAACCGCAGGACTTGTCCGGCAAACACAAAGGTGTCGCCGGGCGAGAGTTGGTTGACATACCATTCTTCGATCCGACCGATCATGCGTCCGCCGCGGAGCTGTCTAGCGCGTTGCGTAGCGGGCGTTCCTGGAGCGCCAGGCGGGCGTGCCTTTCGATCCCGATCCGGCAACGCCATCACCGCATTGACCGGGCGCGACAGCGTCGGCGCCTCATTTGCGCGCCGCCCGCCAGCAAGCCAAACATTGAGCATCGGGTCTTCGACGATCGCCCCCACATTCATCCGGTGGAGCTGAACGGCTTGACCGGTGGCGGCGCGCCATTTGCCGTCTTGTTTGACGATTCGGCGGAAGCGGTCATAGCTGCGCAGCGCATAGCCGCCCGTGGCGACAAAATCCAACACCCGCTCATAGGTTTCCCAGGTGAGTTCGGCATAAGGCGCGGCGGAGCGGATCTCGTTATACAATGACAATTCGTCGAACGGATCGCCGCACGCCCGGCCCATGACATGTTGGGCCAGCACATCCAAAGCGCCCGGCCGGAACACATCGCCATCGAGCTCATGATCGGCCACCGCGCCTTGGGCGGCCAGGCACTCGAGCACTTCAAACCGGTTGGCGGGGGCCAGCACCGCCCGGCTCGCCTCGTCCATGCGGTGATTGGCCCGGCCCACGCGTTGGATCAGGCGCGCAGCGCCTTTGGGCGCGCCCATTTGGATCACCAGGTCCACATCACCCCAGTCAATCCCGAGATCCAGCGTGGAGGTGCACACAATGGCGCGCAGATCACCGCGCACCATGGCCGCCTCGACCTTGCGTCGCTGCTCCACCGCCAACGAACCATGGTGCAAGGCGATCGGCAGGTTGTCGTCATTCACATTCCACAGGCCTTGGAACGTCATTTCCGCCTGGCTGCGGGTGTTGACGAAAACCAATGCGGTTTTGGCTCGTTGGATTTGCCGATAAACGTCCTCGAAGGTGTGTTTGCCGGTATGCCCCGACCAGGGAATGCGACCGTCTGTGGCGAGAATGTCGATTTGCGCGGCCGCCCCGCCAGAGGCGCGTATGATGGGAATGAGGTTCGCCGTCTGCGCTTGGGGCGCTAACCAGCGCGCCAATGCCTCTTCATCACATACGGTTGCTGACAATCCAATCCGTCGATAGCCCGGCGCATAGCGCTCCAGCGCAGCCAGCCCCAAACACAACAGATCTCCGCGCTTTTGCGGCGCCAGAGCATGGGCTTCGTCAATGATGACACAGCGCAGGTCGCCGAAGAAGGCTTCCCCGTTTTCTTGCGAGAGGAACAGCGCCAATTGCTCGGGCGTGGTCAGCAGAATATCGGGCGGTTTTTGCCGCTGGCGTTGGCGGCGCGAGGGCGGCGTATCACCGGTGCGCGCCTCGATGCGCAGATTGAGACCCATCTCCTCGCACGGGATTTCCAGATTGCGCCGCACATCCACCGCCAAGGCTTTCAACGGGCTGATATACAGCGTGTGCAAGGCGTGGGAGCGTGATGGATTAGGATCGTCATCGACGCGCTCGGCCAACTCAATCAGGCTGGGCAAAAAGCCCGCCAGCGTTTTTCCCCCACCTGTCGGCGCGATGACCAGGCTGGATAGGCCACGCCCGGCGGCGTCAATCACCGCAAGCTGATGCGCGCGCGGCCGCCAGCCTCTGGAGTTAAACCATTGCTGAAATCGATCGGGAAGCGTGATCAATGGTGCAGCTGATGGCGTGCTCATAACCTGATTTTAAGTGTTTCTCTTGCTTCCTGAACACAACTCTACATGTGATTGAGTATCCAATTACGCAAACAAATGGCGGCGCTACGGGCCGCCGGGGCTGGGAGCCGGGCATGAAAGCCATTCAATCGATTGTCGTTGCCGCATTCGCGTGCGCGTGTGCAAGCAGTGTGGAACCGCCCGCGGTTCACACAGTTCATTGGGACTATGGGGATGAGGCCGGTCCCGATAATTGGGGGCAATTGGCCGCTGAGTTTTCTGAGTGTGCTGCTGGAGAAGAGCAGTCTCCAGTCAATCTTCCCAACTCGAATGCAACACCAACACCCGCCCCGGTCATCAACTGGAGCCGGGCGCGCCGCGCTGAGATCGTGAATAATGGCCACACCCTCCAGGTCAATGTTCAAAATGCGGGGCATTTGTGGCTTGATGACAAGCGATATCGCCTTGCCCAGTTCCATTTCCATCACAATTCCGAACACACCATTGGCGGCGTGCGCTTCCCCATGGAAGCCCATTTTGTCCACGTGGCCGAAGACGGTGAATTGGCCGTTCTTGGTGTGATGATCGTTGCGGGGGAAGAAAACCCCACGCTCACCCGTCTGTGGAATGTGGCGCCGAGCCGCGAAGGCCAAGCTCAGCTCGAAAATGCGATCGACCCGCGTTTGTTCTTGCCCAGCAACCGCAGCGCATTGCGCTATGAGGGCTCTTTGACCACGCCGCCATGCAGCGAGGGCGTCAAATGGGTGGTGTTGCGTCGGCCGATCACCGCGAACGCCCAGCAGATCTCCGCGTTTGCTTGGCTCTATCCAAACAATGCGCGGCCCCTCCAGCCCTTAGGTGAACGCACTGTGGCGGCTGCGGAGTAGGAATTTCCTACCCCTCTAACGCCTCGCGGACATCGGCGGCGAACTGGCCAATGTTGAACTGGACGCCGCCGCTTTCATCATAGCCGCGCCGGACAATGACCAGATCTTCGCTGGGGATCACCACCACATATTGGCCGCGATGGCCGGCTGCGGCGATGGTGTCGTCCGGCAAGCCCGCCACGCCGCCGAGCAGCCACCAATGCCCGCCATAGCCCCAATCGTCGGGATCATCGCCGCGCTGATGGGCGGGCGCGGGCGTGGAGACAAACTCCAGCCAGTCGTCTGGAAAAATGCGTTCGCCGGTCATCGGCTCCACGCCGTCATTGGCGTAGAGCACGCCGAGGCGCGCTAAATCTCGCGCTGTGGTCCAAACTTGGCTGGAGAGCACAAAATCGCCGACCCAGTCGGTTTCCGGGACGGTGTCATGCATGCCGATGCGAGCCAGAACACCCAAGATTCGCTCACTCACATGCGCTTTGTAAGCGTCCTCCGCCGTCGACCCAAGGCCGTATCCACTCACAGGCGCCACTGACAGACGGTGCACCGCCAACAGTGTGTCGTTGTTAGCATATCGCCAGCGTTTACCCGGTGCAGCTTCCAGTTCGGCGGCGTGGGATTGGTCATACACGCGCCCGCCGCCAAAATAGATCTCATCGGTTCGGCTGCCGGTGGGATCGGAGTTCAAACCGGACGACATGTGGAGCAAATGGCGAAGCGTGACCGCAAGCCGGGGGTCACCATCGAACGTAGACCAAACGGAATACGCGGCCTGGTCTGAATCGAGAATGAGCCCTTCTGTGCGAGGTAACGCCGCCCCGATCACCGTCGCCGCAATCGATTTGGCCACCGACCAGGTGCGCTGTGAGACCTCAGGGCCGAAGCCGTCGGCGTAATGCTCAAAAACCAACTCCTTGTCCTTCACCACCACCACGGCGGATGTCAGCGCGCCCTCGCCATATGTGTTTCCATCGAAGGCGGTAAGGATCACTGCGCGCTCAAGCGATCCCACCATGTCGCTTTGTGGGAAAAACGGGATCTCTTCTTCCGGCGGTGTGAACCCAGGATCGGGCGGGGTCACGTCGCCCACGCTCGCCCCCGGCGGCAGTTGGAAACATCCAAGGTAAGGCCGCCATTGGGCAATGCGTGGGGGGAAATCGTCGATCCATGTCACAGAGACCGTTTTGGCCTCCTCATCGATCACGGCTGCGGGCAATGTGGCCATGGGGCCGCGAAAGTCGGGATAAATCCGCGACAGCTCATGGGCGTTGATCTGATCGACAGTGCGCCCCGCATTGAAATGGGCTGAGCATGTAAATGCCGCCTTATAGCCCGCAGCGTGGGACAGCTGTTGGCGTGTATACTCGAGCGCCTCATCGTCTTGACCCATGGCGGGCGCGCACACGACGCATAGGGCCGCCAATCCCCCTGCCAACCGATTGATCATCACGACCTCCTTCACCTCATCGCCTGATGCTTAGCCAAAAACGGCGCGCAGGATTTCACTGGTGCGCTTGGCCGGATTGGCGCGGATCGCCGCCTCCTCCCGGCCCACATAGTAGAACAACCCATCTAAGGCGTACTCCACCCCATGATCCACCACTTCTTGCTGGGCGGCCGCGCCCAATGACGGCGCCGAGGGCACAATGCGCAAGCGCGAGTCGAGTTCGTTCAACGTGCTGGTCAGGCCGACCGCCCGCACGGCGTCTTCCATGGGCGGGGTGAATAACCGCGTGAGTCGCGCCGTCGAGGTGCGTTGTAAATACTCGGTCGCCGACGTGTTAGAGCCGCGCACAATGCCGATGGCGTCATCGATGGTCATGGCGGTGATGGCGTCGACAAAGATATCGCGCGCCTCCGGCGCCGCGGTTTCTGCGGCCCGGTTCAGCTCCAGCTCGGCCTGATCGAGCAAGCGTGACAAGCCCAAGGGCGACAAATTGGATTGCACGTCCGCCAAGACGCCAGGCAGTGGGATCCGAATTTGCGGATCGTTGAAGTAACCGCCATCGCGGCTCACCGTCGCCACCGCGGCGGTTACTCCATTGTTGAGCGCGGCGCGAATACCTTCAGCTGCCTGTGCTTGGCTGATGCCAACGCCTGCCGCGCCGCCGGTGCTCCCAAGCACCTGATCGAAGATCGCCTGTTGTTCAGCCGTCGTGCACGCAGCAAGGGCCAAACCGCCAAACAGTGCGCCTCGGCGTGTCAAATTCACCTGTGTCATGTTACCCCCTTGGTTTTAGAGACGGTATCGCGCTGGCGGCAAAAGCCAAAGCATGGATTTGTGATTCTTTCAGATTGCACTATTGACGCAAAGTACTTTTTATTACAAAGTCGCTTTGGGTTGGAGGGCAAGTGAATGCTGACGGAACTATGTCGTGCGCGGGCCGTATTGAGCGCTTTGGCGCTGACGGTCACAGCGCTGAGTTCGGCCGCGGGACAAGCCGATCAAACGACCACATACACGAACGGCAAATGGTGGACAGGCGACGGATTTGAGGCCGGTGCACGGACAATTTGTGAGGGTGTCTTTGTCGCGCAGACGGATGAGCCGCCCGATGATGTGATCGATCTTGGCGGCGCCTATGTCATCCCGCCGTTTGGCGAGGCGCATAACCACAATGTCGACGGCTCCAGCGGACCATTTGCTATTGAGACCATGAACCAGCGCTATCTGCGTGATGGCGTGTTCTATGTAAAAAATCCCAACGCATACGCGCCGAACGCCATGGCCATCCGCGACTATGTGCGCCGTACGGACACCATTGATGCGTCATTTTCAATGGGTGGGCTCACCGCGAAGGGCGGCCATCCTGAACCCCTCTACGTCAATGTGCTCAGCCGCTATTCCTATCCTGGCAAGACACGCGAAGACTTTGCCGGCCAGGCGTTTCACACCATAGCAACGCGCGCGCAGATCGCCACCGCCCTGGACACGCTTCAAGATCAAGGCGCGGATTTTGTGAAGACGTATTTGCTGTTTTCGCAAGAGGAAGGGCGGGACGCTGATTTTCGTCGCGGCGATGGACTCAATCCCGATATCGTGAGGCGCATTGTGCGTCAGGCTCATGACCGTGGTCTGAAAGTGACCGCTCACGTTGAATCGGCCCAAGACTTTCGCGCAGCACTCGGCGCAGGCGTTGACGAGATCAACCATTTGCCGGGCTATGCCTGGCGCGCCGGTCAGACCGCCGACACTTACCGATTGAGTGAACACGATGCGCGCGCGGCGGCCGAAGCCGGCGTGGTGGTGGTGACAACCACAGTGATCACGCGGCAATTTTACTTGGGTCGCCCAGACGAATTGAACGCCGTCCAGGCGCTGCAAGCGGAAAATCTTCGAACGCTCGCCCAGGCGGGGGTATTGATCGCTATCGGCAGTGACGACTACATGCAAACCGCCCGGGCGGAGATCGAGAACCTGCGCGCCATCGGTGCGTTTGACGATGTCACGTTGCTGAAACTCTGGATTGCCACGCCAAAGATAGCGATCTTCCCCGATCGTGCGATTGGTTGCCTGGATGTGGGCTGTGAAGCCAGCTTTCTCACACTCGCCGATAACCCAATGATCGCGTTTCCCGATAGTGACGACATCGGTTTGCGGGTGAAACAAGGCCATCGACTGGACTTGGGCGAATAAAGTACGGGCCGCTAAGACATTTTTGCGCTAAAATCGATTGGCCTTAATCTGACTTATTCACTCGGTCCTTTGTCTTTGTTTTATGGTATTTGCAAATGTTCGGGCTGCTAAGAAACGTCGTCCAGCACTTTTCCTGAAAACGCTCTAGCGCCCCGGCGTCTTGCCGCTATAACGCGCTTATGCCCGGCTTTGACGCGCTTTTTCCCAATGAGATTTCCGTCTCATTCGCCCTCATTTTGATTGCAATCAGCTTTGTCACATCGGCGGTGACGGGCGCGTTCGGCGTTGGGGGCGGACTGATGCTGCTGGCGGTGATGGCTACCGGATTGCCATTAGCCACAGTGATTCCCGTCCATGGCGTTGTGCAATGCGGGTCCAATATTGGCCGCACGGGCCTGTTGTGGCGTCACATTCAATGGCGTTTGGTGGTTTTGTTGACGATGAGCGCGGCAATTGGCGCAGTGCTTGGCGGACTATTTGTGGTTGCAGCCCCCGATGCAGTGCTGCGCTTTGGCGTTGCCGCATTTGTAGTCTTTATGGTCTGGGGCCCCAAGCCGCTGATGCCCGGCCAATCTGACGCCGGGATGGCGGTGGGCGGCGGGGTCGCTGGCTTGCTGACCATGTTGTTCGGCGCCACCGGGCCTTTCGTCGCCGCGCTGCTGTCTCATCGCGATCTGGAGCGACGGCAACTGTCCGGCACGTTCTCGGCCACCATGTCCGCGCACCACTTCGTCAAGATCGGTTTGTTTGTGGCGCTTGGTTTCGCCTTTGCCGCGTGGATTCCACTCATGGCCATGATGATTGCGACCGGATTTTTGGGCACAATGGTGGGTGTGCGCATGCTCACCTCGTTTTCCGAACGATTTTTTCGACTGGCGTTCCGAATTGTGCTCACCGTGTTGGCCATCAATCTAGCCGCCACCGCCGTGATTCGACTGTTGGGCTAGTCTTCGTCTTGACCGTCGTCGTCACCATCCAATTCGAAGACCCGCACCGCACGATCCACGACCCAAACTTCATCCCACACAGGCTCAGCTCCGCCCTCGGCAAGCTTTGGCGCTGCAGCGATAATCGTCGCGCCGGTGGCGTCGGCCACCGCATGTATTGTCTCGGCAAACTGAGGATCGGCGGCGAGCGCGGGATCTGCAATAAAAATAACCCGCGGTTTGTGGGCGATCGCGCGCGCGAGCCGCAAGCGCGCGTCCAGGTCAGGATCCAGCGGATCGGCCGCCGGATCGAGGCGATGCTCTAAATCTTCGGCAGATAGATCCAATCCGGCCGCCAATGCGGCGGCCAATAATCGTTCGTCATTGGCATGGGAGACGCGCAAGCGCAAATTGGCGCGCACGCTGGCGCGAATGAGCGGCGCGTTTGGCGATACCCAGCCAATGCGGCGCGCCCGATCACGAGGCTTGAGGTCGATCAAGGCTGAGCCATCAATGCGCACCGAAACACCGCCGCGCGCCATGGCGTCCACCACGCCGAAAGCCGCACGATTGTCGCCATGGACAACGCCGACACTAACGCCCGGCGAAGCAGTGCGGGCGGACGTGTCACCATCGACGCTCACCTCAATCTCAGCACCTTCGCCGCGAGCGAATGGCGTTTCGCCTTCATGCCAGTCCGCGCGCGTGGCCTTTGCTTCCTCAGCCAAAATGGCCAATCTTTGACGCGCCGCCACATAGGAAAGATACCCATCCGCCGCCGCCACCAGCGCCAGGGCGGATGTCGTCAAAAGCCCGAGAGCGAACAGCATCGCGGTCCAGCCGCCAATCCCCACTGGCGATGCGATGCCAAGGGCGGCGATTGCAACACCAAGCGGAGCAATCAAAGCCACGGGACTGCGAAGAAACTCCGTGATGCGCTTGCGTCGAACCGAGGCTTGGCGCACTTCCTCGCCGCGCCCCCGTGTCCGCCTGGCCGACCACCGGCGGGCGTCAAACCATGCCAGGCTGGGCGCGGCGACGGCGATATCGCCCACTTGGCTCGACACGCGTCCGCGCGCGCGGCGCAATGCGCGGGTGTTGCGATATAAAGGCGCCGCCAAAAGAGCAATCAGGACACACAGCACGCTGAGGCTGACCACGCCAAATATGGCGGCGGCGCCCCCAGCAACGGTATACAGCGCGGCGATGGCGGCGATGGCGTTAAAACCACCCACAACCAATGACGGGAGTCCAATGGATACCCAATCGCGCGCAGCGTTCACATCGCCTGTCATACGAACCGTGAGCGTGCCCAATCGACGCTGGCGGCGATTGCTGGCGACCACGGCGTGGTCCGCCAACTTGACACGCAGATCATTGGACCATCGCAATCCAAAGTCTTCGGCCGTAATAGCGCGCAACCAGCTTGATCCCGCGGCAATAACTGCAGCGCCCGCCAATGTGGCGATCACAGGATAAGCAGACAAAGAGCGCTCATCAGCGGTGAGCGCCAATCTGATCAACACTGTGACGGCAAACAACGCGAAAGCTTCGATCGCTGTATACACAACGAGGCGCACAAAGGCGCCTCGTCGACCTGACTCAATGAGTTTGGGCGTCACGCGGCGACGACGTTTTGCGCCCCTGCCACTGCGGTCAGCTCATGACGCCACGCCATGAGCGTGTCCACGTCTTGCAATTCCTTGCGGCCCAAACACGGGGTTCCGCAAACTTGCTGGGCTTCCCGTGTGGCCAAAGGCGACATGGTCAAGCATCCAGACACCGCAAGAAGTCGAGCATGTTGGCTCACCCATTGGGCGCCCACAATCGCGGAGGCCGCGCTTTCAGCGGCATAGATGTAGCCGTCGGTCAGGTCTTCCATCACCCGCGAACGCATCAACCATTGGGTTTCGGTTTGATAGAGGCCATCCGCGATTTCAAACACCATCACTTCAGCGCCCTCATTGATTAGGGCCTGGGCCAAAGTGCGCGCAACACGCTCGAGTTCAATCACGTCGGCTTTGTAGGTCGACACCAAGCCCGCATCGGTAAAGTCATACGCTGCGCACGCGCCAGCATCTCGCAAACGCCAGAGGTCGTTGCCCGATCCGGTGCCGGTAAGTTTCGCAGCGCCCACCGCCAATCCAGCGGCGCGATAACCACGAATGAGCGATACAGCCGTCTCGGTCTTACCCGCGTTCATTGAACCGCCAACGACGGTGATCGCCATGGGACGCGACACAATCCGGTCTGTCGGCGCAGCCAAACTATAAGAACGCACATTGATCGGCTCGTCATTGTCATCAACGAACAAGCCAATGGGCTCAATGGCCGTCGCGTCGCGGACTTTGTCTGATTTTGAGCGTACAAGTGACGCAACGCCGCCACTCGCCACCAAATGACACGGTCCCAAATCTGTGGGCATTTCTGCTTCATATTGGTCAGGCGCGTAGCGATCACCAAAGGCGACAATAATTTCATCACCACGATACAGCTGCGACTTGCGTCCTGTGGTCAGCTCAATGCGTTGGTGATTGCCGACGCTGGCGATACGCGCCAACACCAGGTCACCCGAGCGTGGCCGACGCGCATCGGTCGACAGCTTGCGCAACACATCTTGGGGTACGTTACGAGTGGTGAAAGCACGCTTTGCGCGCGCCACACGGGCATTCTCAATGGGACGAGGCATCAAATTTCTCCCCTATCACGCCACCAGCGCATGGTTTTTCCAAATCCTTAGACAAACGCCACAGCGGCGCGTGGACACCATGAGCAATGCGAGTCAAAAAGGGCGCAAAAAAGGTTCAATTGTGTCATTTATGCGATTCGTTTGTATGCAACCGTTCAGATTTCTCTCAACTTAAGTGGTAATAAGACAAAAAAATGTCCGGCAAGTAATAAATGCGGCAACAATGCGACAATCAAGGCACGCGCCCAGTCATGTTGCGATGCAGCATCACAAACTTGGTGTTCAAGTGCTGGTCAGCAACATCGCAGTCGCCCATATCCCCGCTATGCGCCCTCTCATCGTCCATCACCCCGCCTACACGGCTGTTGATCACGTCCCATCGCGGCACTTTCCCACGAAAAAATTTGGACGTTTGGTCGAGGTATTGCAGGAGGACGGAGTTGCGAACCGCGCCGAGATGGCTCTGCCCACACCAGCTGATGTCGCGACGCTCTCGCGCGCGCATGACGCTGATTATGTGAACGCGGTCGTGTCAGGCGAGCTTTCGTCCAAATTGTCTCGGCGCATTGGCGCCCCGATAACGCCAGCGATAGTTCAGCGCTCTGTTGCAGCCGCGGGCGGGACGCTTTTGGCCGCGCGCTTGGCCTTAGCCCATGGCGTCGCGTGCAATACTGCAGGCGGTGGACATCATGCAGATAGACAAGGCGGCGCCGGGTTCTGCATTTTTAATGATGTGGCGGTGGCGATTTTCGCGCTGTTGGATGACAGCAAAATTTCAAACGCCCTCGTGCTCGACCTCGATGTGCACCAAGGTGATGGCACGGCCCGCATTTTTGAAGACACCCCCTGTGTGCGCACCATATCTGTTCATTGCCAAGACAATTGGCCCCATCGCAAAGCACAAAGCGATGTCGACGTGGGCCTGCCGGTGAATACGGGCGATGACCAGTATCTAAACGTCTTGTCCGATGTGCTGAGCCGGGAGCTCCGCCAAAGCTGGGATATTGTGTTTTACAATGCGGGCGTCGATCCACACCGCAATGACGCATTGGGACGACTAAAACTGAGCAATGAAGGGATTTTCGCACGCGACCACATGGTGATCAGGACATGTCTGGATCTCCACACGCCAATAGTCGCCGTGATGGGCGGGGGCTATGACCCGGACTTGACGGCGCTCGCGCGTCGCCATGCCCTACTTCACCGCGCGGTGAAGAGCACGATCACCGCTGGCGCTGATGTGATGCGGTAGCTCGGCTGCTGTCAGCCAGTTGAACTGAAGGACGGCTCATAAAGCAGCGCGCCATTGTGATACGAGTTCACGCCGCTGGTTGCCGAACACGCTGTTATCAATGTGACCACTGCGATGAGGGCGAATATGCGTCTCATGACCATCTCCCTAATCATCGAATGCCCGCTGCGACGACCCCGTCACAGCGGGCGTTCGAGTACAACGGTTAGCGCAGGCTGCTGCCAAAACCGGCGGCGGCAAAGCGGGTCGTCTCGCCCACAGCGCTTTGGTGTGCGGCCGTCAAGAGCGGACGGTTGGCTTCAGAGACAGTTTTAGCCACCAATTGCTCAGCGCAGTCGCGGGCCAAACCACGTTCTTCCAACGTGATGCGGCGACCAGCTTCAAGACAAGCGCGGAACGCTTCGCGATTGAGGCGTTCATATGCGACTTCGGCAGATTGAGCGGATTTCATCTCTGACGGCTTGAATTCGAAGGCAAACTCGAACTCTTCGTCCATTGCGACGGCGGGTACGGTGACTGCGGCGACAGCTGCGATCGCGGCGAGTGTGGTGCGGAACATATCATCTCTCCTTCGTAGACCGATTGGTCGTTCTTTTTTTGCTGCGAACGATCCAAGAGATGTTCTACGCCCAACCCGAATTTCCTCGCAACCAATTTTGTGCGACAAAATCATGAAATTTTGGTCATATGTTTCTTTATTTTCACAAAAATACGAATCATTGCCCAAGCCTGAGCAATGTCATGAAAAATTCATCCTTAGAACAACGCGCCCTGCGCCCATTGGGCGCAAGCGTGACGGCATTAAGCGCGCAAGATTTGGCGCACTCCGTTGCACGTTCGATGAACCCATTTATTTAGTGATTGTTTTTATAGTGATGCCGGCACACTACACCGATCACTGACACGATTGGGTGACAAGGTCGTAATGTGAAAGCCTTGTCATGTCCGGGTAATCTGGTGTCAATTCAGGCCGCTTCAATGAAAGCCGCCTGAATTTCACATCGACGCCGTTCGCTGCAACACAATGTGACCAAAGTCGCCTATGCGGCGACGTTTTTCTGGATTTCCACAGAATGGGGGTAAGGAATTTCAATCCCGCGCGCATCGAAGGCTTCCTTGACCGCGCGTGTGGTTTGGAACTTAGTTTCCCAGTAGTCGGGCGCATGCACCCAGGCGCGCAGCTGCAAGTCCACCGAGCTCTCACCCAGATTGATCACACGCACCCAGGGCTCGGCGGGATCATTGATGTAACGCATATCGCCGCGCACGACCTCCAGGATGATGTCGGTCGCCTTTTGAATGTCGTCGTCATAGGAAATGCCAAATGTGATATCCACGCGGCGAGTGGGATGGGCTGAATAGTTGGTGATCACGCCACTCCACGCTTCGCCATTGGGTACGATGATCTGCACATTGTCAGGCGTTGCGAGTTCCGTGGTGAACAGGCTGATGTCCTTCACCGTGCCGGCCACGCCGGCGATTTCCACATAGTCGCCGAGCTTATAGGGGCGGAAAAATATGATGAGCACCCCAGCCGCGACATTGCTCAAGGCGCCTTGAAGCGCAAAACCGATGGCCAAAGTTAAGGCGCCAACGACTGCGACGAGACTGGTTGCCTGGACTCCCGCCGTCGAGAGCGCTGTAATGACGGCGATTGTAATGATCGCGTATTTAGCAAGGGATGCGAAAAAATTTGCTAAAGTTTGGTCAACCCGGGGGTTGTTTTGGCCACGTTTGCGAATGGCCTTGGATACAATCCCTGCAACCCAATTACCAATTACGAGGATAACTAAGGCCGCGGCGACCTTGACTAAGAACGAAATTATCACCTCTGGATTTTCCAGTTCCATGACTTTGGTCTCCCCGGTGTGATCCTGAAAACTCTTCAACCTATGCTCAGCTATCATAGTCTGGAGCACGTTTACGATCGGTAAGCGCATATTCCGGTTCGCCACGTGCAGCAATATGGCGCGGCGCACTGGGTGTGGCCGATCACGCGCAATGCTCAGCGATATCGGTCGCTCTGCGCCAAACATCTCGACCAAACCGATTTGCCCGCCTAGGCTTTGATCCGAACTGAGACACATGAGGAGGGCGCGCCATGGCTAACACTGGCGGCGGGGCAGATATCTCGCAACATCGCGGGATCTTGGGGTGGATCGAACGCACGGGCAATCGCCTGCCCGATCCGGTGTTGATCTTTGCCTATCTGATCCTGGCCTTGGTGGCGTTCAGCCTGTTCGCCAGCCTGATCGGTATGGGCGTCACGTTGAGCGACGACATACTGCGCGGCATGAGCGAGGCGCGCAAAGCCTCCATGGGCATCGGCGAGGATGGCGTGATCACGGCGGTGAGCTTGCTGTCGCCGGACAATATTCAAAGATTGCTCGTCGAAATGCCCACCACGTTCACGCACTTTCACCCGCTCGGCTATGTGCTCACCGTGATGTTGGGGGCTGGTGTGGCGGAACGCTGCGGCCTATTCGGAACCGCCATGCGCGCGGCGGTGCGCAATGCGCCCAAATTCCTTCTGACCCCTGTTGTGGCGGCGATCGCCATGATCGGCAATCACGCGGCTGATTCGGCCTATGTGGTGCTGATTCCGCTCGCAGCGATCATTTACGCTTCAGCCGGTCGCCATCCCATCGCTGGCATTGCCGCTGGGTTCGCCGGCGTCTCCGGCGGTTTTTCCGCCAATTTGTTCCCTGGTCAACTTGATGCGCTTTTGTTTGGCATTACCGAGCCGGCTGCGCAGATCCTTCAGGCCGACTGGCCAGTGAACATCGCCGGGAACGCCTACTTCATCGCAGGTTTGTTTTTTCTTTACCTGCCAATCATCTGGTTTGTGACCGACTTTATTATCGAACGCCGCCTCGGCCCTTGGACGGGTGGGGCCGTCGCGGGCAGCTCTGATCCGGACGATCACCCCGAAGCGCCGCTCACGCCCCAGCAGCGGAAAGGATTGTGGCTGGCATTGCTCGCTGTGCTCGGCGTGGTGGGCCTGTGGGTGTTTTTGACCATCGGCCCCGGCACTCCGCTCATCAATGAAAACGCCACCCTGCCCAGTGGCGAACCCGCGTCCATGGCGATCAAGCTCGGTCCGCTGTTTCAATCGCTGGTGGCGGGATTTCTGGTGCTTTTCCTCGCCGCAGGCATCGCCTACGGCGCTGCCGCCGGCACCATTAAGAACCACCGGGATGTGGTGCGCATGATGAGCGGCGCCATGAGCGATCTCGCCTATTATATCGTGCTCGCCTTTGCTGCAGCGCACTTGGTGGCCATGTTCAATTGGTCCAATCTGGGCCTGATCTTCGCCGTCAGCGGCGCAAACGGGATCGAGCAGTCCGGCCTGCCCACGCCGATCTTGCTGGTGCTGCTGGTCTTGCTGGCCGGCGCGGTGAACATCTTCATCGGGTCAGCCAGCGCCAAATGGGCCCTTCTCGCTCCTGTTCTGGTGCCGATGTTGATGCTGTTGGGCGTCAGCCCAGAGGCCACGACCGCCGCGTACCGGGTGGGCGATTCAGCCACCAACATCATCACCCCGCTCATGGTGTATTTCCCGCTGGTGTTGACCTTTGCTCAACGCTGGGTTCCCAGTTTCGGTCTCGGCAGCCTCATGGCCACCATGATCCCCTATTCGATATGGATGCTGATCACGGGGTTGATCCTCACCGGTGTTTGGGTTGGGTTCGATCTGCCGCTGGCGCCGCTGGTCGGGGTCGATTACACCTTGCCTGGTGCGGGCGGCTGACGGGCGCAGCGTCTGGCGGCATAGGCCGCCTATGACGCAAAAGGACACTCTCCTGACCCGGCGCGGCGCGTTCGCGATCGCTGCGCCCATGGTGATCTCCCACGCCGTGCAGCCGCTGGCCGGCGTGGTCGACACCGCCGTGATCAGCGCCAC
>CAZWVH010000017.1:0-5352 GCA_964636945.1 uncultured Caulobacterales bacterium
CCCCCCCCCCCCCCCCCCCCCCCCCCCCCCCCCCCCCCCCCCCCCCCCCCGCCAAAAGAGCCCGGCGACGGGCAAGCGATTTTCACGTTTATCTTTGACGCCGCTGAGGAGTCATTTGATCAAGACGGCGATACCATCTCTGGACCCGACTTTGAAAAGACAGAGCTTTCCGTCTATTTTGAGCATGGATTAACTGAACGCCTGACCTTTGTCGCCAAACCCGTTTTGCAATATGTACGCATTGAAGAAGAGCTATCCACAGACGAGGCCTTCGGTTTCGGCAGCTCTGAGCTGGGCTTGCGGTGGTTGGCGTTACGGCCGCGCCCTGGCGCCGTCGCCTCAGTGCAAACGAGTTTGCTCATCCCCGGCGAAGCTGAAAACGCGACCATCGAACCGCTTGGCGAGGGCGGATATGGAGCTGAAGTGCGAGGATTTTTGGGACAGGGCTGGTCGCATGGATTTGTTGAGCTCCAGGCGGCTTGGCGTGACCGGGCGGACGCTGATAGTGGCGAGGCGCGCCTGGATTTGACGTTGGGCGCGCGTCCCCATGATCGGGTATTGTTATTGGCCCAGTCTTTTTCTTCCTGGGGGCTTGAGGATCGTGGGCCAATCGATGCTCGCTATCAGAGCCACAAGCTTCAGCTGTCTGCGGTCGCAGATCTTTCGGAACGCTATTCGATCCAGGCGGGGGCGTTTACCACCGTGGCCGGCCGGGATGTGGTGCAGGAAAACGCGGGTCTCGTGGCGCTTTGGGTGCGCTATTGAGCATCGCTTTGGGTCGTTTCGTATAGCAAGTAGGCAATGAGATCCCGCCGTTCTTCAGGGTCATCAACGCCGAGAAAGCGCATGTTGTTGCCCGGCAAGAATATACTGGGATTGGCTAGCCAATCATCGAGACGCTCTGGGGTCCACTCAAAATCAGCGGCCTCAAGCGCTGGCGAGTATGTGAACCCCGGCGCGACGCCAACCTCTCGTCCAAAAACGCCACCCAGATTGGGGCCGACACGATGCGCCCCGCCCGAACCCAGATTGTGACAGGCGCTACATGTGCGGAAAGCTTGCCGTCCCGACGCGTAATTGGCGTTTGAATATGGTTCGGGTAACTCGGCGAACCGGCTATCCTCCGAGGGAGCGGCGGCCGTTTCGGAGCCGCCGCCGCAACCACCGAGCGCTAAGCCGAAACCGATACAGATCAGTCGCACACACGAATTCATGAGGTTCTGGACCCAGTATTGCCGGTAATCCCCATCGCAATTCCAACCCATTCGCCGCCAAGCGCCGATGCGCTTAAGCGTCGCATCACACATTAGCTGAGCGCAAAAGCCGCAATTTTTCTTGATGGCGTAGGGGCGACTGTCCGCCGTCCCAGCCGACTGACATTCCATTTTAAGCCAACATCAACTATCCCGCTGGAATGATTTTTGCTGATCAGCGTGCAAAATCGACGCACGCTGAGCATGATTGGCGGGTTTGGGTGAGGGATCGGGCGCAGTGAAAATTATTCCGGTGATCATGTGTGGGGGCTCCGGCACACGCCTGTGGCCAGCTTCTCGTCCAGAGCGACCCAAGCAATTTATCCCGTTATTGGGCGCGCAAAGCCTGTTTGAGCAAACGCTGGAGCGGGTGTGCGCATTGTCTGATTTGGAGCATGTGCTGGTTGTCACGGGCACGGCCCATGCGCGTTGGGTTGCACAGCAAAGTCAAGGCGCCTCGTGCGCTGTGAGTGTTCTGCTCGAACCGGAGCCGCGCGATTCAGCGCCGGCCATCGCCGCCGCCGCCCATTGGATCGCCGCACGCTATCCCGACGCGGTGGCGGTGTTTGTGGCGTCAGATCATCACATTCCCGACACGGCGTCATTTTGCCAGGCAATCGCCACGGCGGCGGCTGCCGCACAAGGCGGACGCATTGTGACGTTGGGCGTGGCGCCCACACACCCCGCCACGGCCTATGGCTATATCAGCCCGGTCCGCGAAGGGGCGCATGGCGCTGTAAAACCGGTTGAAGCATTTGTGGAAAAACCGAACGCCGCCAAAGCCGCCGCCTACATCGACGCTGGCTATCTTTGGAACAGCGGCAATTTCATCGTTTCCGCCGCCACCATCATCGATCAGCTGGAGCGCTACGCTCCGCAAGTGAGCGCCAGCGCTCGCGAGGGCGTAGCCACCGCCGTGCGCGGCCCTGGAGGCTGGGTGCTTGGCGAAGCGTTTCGTTTAGCGCCAAAAATCTCCATCGACTTTGCTGTCATGGAAAAAACTGACCGTGCGTCCGTGGCGCCGATTGATTTGTCATGGTCTGACTTGGGCGCCTGGGATTCGGTCTGGAGCGCATCGAAGCTCGACCCAAATCAGAACACAACGACAGGTGATGTGATCTTGGACAGTGTGTCCAATAGCGTCATCCAATCCGCGCCAGGCATGGTTGTCGCCGCTGCGGGCGTCTCCAATGTCGCCATCATTGCCGAACCTGACGCGGTCTTGGTGTGCGCCACGAACGCCTCACAGTCGGTCAAGGGAATGGTCGACGCACTCAAAGCGCGCCAAGCGCCCCAAGCCTGCGCGCGTAAAGTCGCCGTCGCGGATCAATTGGCCGAGTGGACCCAGCGTTATCACCATTGGTTATTCACCAGCGCGCTTCCCGTCTGGTGGTCGCTTGGCGGCGATCACCAGGGATGGGGCTTTCATGAAAGCCTGCATCAAGATGGCCGAGGCACGGGTGAAGCACGCCGAGCGCGCGTCCAAGTGCGCCAGACCTTCGCTTACGCCCAAGCAGGCGCCATGGGGTGGTCAGGGCCCTGGAAGGCTGCGGTCAACCATGGCCTCGATGGATTTTTCGCCACCTACCAACGGCCCGATGGCTTGTTTCGAACGTTGGCGGCGGCCGATGGCGCGACCATGGACGACACCGCGAAACTCTATGACCAAGCTTTCGTGTTGTTGGCCTTGGCGGCCTCCCGGGACGCGCGGCCCGATGCGCAATCGCGCGCGTTGGCGCTGCTGGACACGGTTGAACGCCAGATGCGCCATTCGGCGGGCGGCTTCAAAGAGGCCGGATCTCACCCCTTTCAAGCCAATGCGCACATGCATTTGTTCGAAGCCGCCATGGCGTGGCGTGAGGCCGGCGGCGATCAACACTGGTCCGCGCTCGCTGAAGAGGTCGCCGCCCTCGCCATGGATAAATTCATCGATCCTGATCTGGGCGTGCTGCGTGAGTTCTTTGATGAGCATTGGCGTCCCGCTCCAGGCGCGGACGGACGCCGTGTGGAGCCGGGGCATTTGTTTGAATGGGCTTGGCTCTTGACCCGCTGGGCGCGCATGTCCGGGGATCAACGGGCGCAATCCATGGCGCGCCGTCTGTTCGAGTCCGGTCTGAACAGTGTGGATGCGGCCCGTAATGTGGCCGTGGACGCCTATGATCTGGAGCTGGGCGTGACTGAGCCCCAGGCCCGCCTATGGCCGCAAACCGAGCGCTTAAAAGCGGCGCTAATCCTCAGCGAAGATGAGGAAAACCCGGATGGTCCCTATGCCAGCGAAGCCGCGTCGGCGGCCGAAAGCCTGTGGCGCTATCTGGAGATGGACACGCCGGGCCTATGGCGCGACAAACTGTTGGCCGATGGACAATTTGTGGACGAGACCGTCACCGCCAGCACATTCTATCACCTCATCACAGCAGTGGACGCCCTGATGGCGGCGCGAATCACGCATCGTGAACCCGTCCACACCGTCCACACGGCTTGAGCGCACCGCTTCCGCCCATCAGTTGGACGCCGTTCAGACCTCGCCTTGACGGCGCCATAATGGCGGTGTGACCCTTTGTGCTTCGTGTCCGGGCGGTCAGCAACCAACGCGTCAGGAGTAGTGCATGGACGTCATCCGCATCATCGGCGGCGCGCCTTTAAACGGCGCTATCCCCATTTCTGGGGCGAAGAATTCCGCACTCAAACTCATGGCCGCCGCGATTTTGACGCAAGACGAAGTAGTGCTTCACAATGCGCCGCGGCTCGCCGATACGCGTTTCATGGGCCAATTGCTGGCCAATTTGGGCGTAGAAGCCCATGAGGAGGCCGGAGCGCGATTGCGCATTCACGCTGCCAAGATTGACTCCACCACCGCGCCGTACGACCTGGTGCGGAAAATGCGCGCCACATTCAATGTCCTCGGACCACTACTGGCGCGCGAAGGGCGCGCTCGGGTTTCCCTACCCGGTGGCTGCGCAATCGGCGCCCGCAAGGTCGACCTCCATCTCAAAGCGTTCGAAGCCATGGGGGCGACCATTGAACTTGACCGAGGTTACGCCGATGCGCACGCGCCAAATGGACTGAGGGGAAGCCACATCGCATTTCCATTTAAATCTGTGGGCGCAACGGAACACACAATGATGGCCGCCACATTGGCGAACGGGGAGACGGTGCTGGAAAACGCAGCGTGCGAACCTGAAATTGTCGATTTGGCGGATTTCCTCAACGCGATGGGCGCACAAGTGGCTGGAGCGGGAACTGACGTGATCACGATCACAGGCGTGTCGCGTCTGAACGGTGTGGAGTACGCAGTGGTGCCTGATCGCATTGAAACCGGCACATTCGCGCTTGCTGTGGCCGCTGCGGGCGGTGACGTCACACTTAAAGGCGCGATCGCCGATCACAATGCGGCTCTTTGGGAGCGGATGCGCGCCGCTGGCGCCGAAGTCAGCGTCACCAATGAGGGTGTGCGCGTGGCTCGAAATGGCTCCGACATTATTGGCGTTGATGTGACGACGGAGCCCTACCCGGGCTTTCCCACAGACCTTCAGGCGCAATTCATGGCGTTCATGGTTCAAGCCGATGGCGTATCGCGCATTACCGAAACCATTTTCGAGAACCGTTTCATGCATGTGCCGGAATTGGCGCGCATGGGCGCTGACATCACAGTGCATGGCCACGAAGCGGTGGTGCGCGGTGTGGATACAATGCGCGGCGCACCGGTCATGGCAACGGACCTGCGGGCTTCGGTGTCGTTGGTGATCGCTGGCCTCGCAGCCGAAGGCGAGACTGAAGTGAACAGGGTGTATCATTTGGACCGTGGATTTGAGCGGCTTGAAGAAAAGCTCTCGGCGTGCGGCGCGCAGATTGTGCGGCAGTCCGAACTTGTCGACGCCCATTAACGCCGTTCAAAACTCTACTGATTTCATTGCACAGCTGGCCTCACATCCGTGACTCAATTATGGCTGCGTGTGCGTAAAAGCGGTGTTTCCCAATGAGGCGATTGTGCCAAATTTAAGCACTGAGATGATCAATAGCTTAGGTGCGACCGCGGCGCTGGTTGTGATCGTATTGCTGTTGCGGTTTGCGATCGGCATGGCGCTGATGCGCGGGGACG
>CAZWVH010000017.1:5452-45712 GCA_964636945.1 uncultured Caulobacterales bacterium
GGACGTGGATCGGGCCCTTGCTACCGCCGTCGAAGCGCAGGACGAAGAAACCTCACGCCATCAGGAATTGGCCAAGCGGTTCTATTCCCTGGCCGAGCGGCGCTCGGGCATCGCGGCGCCGCCGATTGATGGGTCCGTCGCATTGCGAACAACAGGGGATGGCTTGCCATTGTTGTCCGTCACGATCGTCTGTCCGCCCGCAGAGGCCGCGGCAGCCGAAACCCGGATCACCCAGGGGGTTTTGCGTAACGCATACTCGGCCACGTTCGAGCCCGCTCATGTTTGACGGCGTGCTCGTTATCGTCGGCTTAGGCCTGCTGTTTGCTGGCGGCGAGGCGCTTGTGCGCGGTGCTGTGGGCGTGGCTAAGCGTCTGGGATTATCGCCGGCCTTGATCGGCGTGACGCTGGTCGGCTTTGGCACATCAACACCTGAATTGGTCACCAGCGTCAGCGCCAGTTTGGCTGGGTCCTCCGGCATTGCGATGGGCAATGTCGTCGGCTCAAATATCGCCAATATTCTTCTCATTCTCGGTGTGTCAGCGGTAATCGCGCCCATTGTTTTCGATCGTGCCGTGTTGCGGCGCGACGGCGCTGCACTGGTATTGGCGACCCTGGTTTGCATTGGGGTCATTGTCATTGGCGGGGTCGGTCGGGTGGTTGGCTTCGTGTTTGTGATCGCCCTTGTGGCCTATATCTCCATGGCCGTCATTGCTGAGCGAGCGGCGGCAAATGGCGCGGGAGAACAGGCGGCTGGCCATGTGTCCCCGCCCCGTGGTCTGGCAAAGTGCAGCTTCTTTTCGCTATTGGGCATTGGTCTTGTGGTCGTCGGAGCCCATGCCCTGGTCACAGGCGGATCGGGGATTGCCGCCACCTTTGGCGTGCCCGAGGCAGTGATCGGCTTGACGATTGTGGCGGTGGGCACGTCTTTACCCGAATTGGCCACTTCGTTTGTGGCAGCCCGCCGCGGGGAATCGGGGATAGCCCTGGGAAACGTGTTGGGGTCAAACGTCTTTAACGTGCTCGCCGTGTTGGGGATAACCGGCTTGATCGCCCCGCTTTCAACTCCGCCGCAGATTGCAGGCTTCGACGTCTGGGTGATGGCCGCAGCGACGGCCGCACTTGTCGGATTGGCATTGACCCGTCCTGGACTGTCGCGACCAGCAGGCGTCGTATTTCTTATCGCCTATGCCGCCTATATCGGATGGCTTGCTGTATTGTCGGGCGTTATTTGAGGCGAACAATATATTGACGCCGAATGATTGCGCGCCATGTCTATGGTGAACACCGTTAACTCTTTTGGTGATTTATGTCGGCTCAGCCTCAAGATCTGGTATTGGTCACTGGCGCAACAGGCTTTCTCGCTTCGCATGCGGTCCTTGCTCTGCAAGACCATGGCTTTGCGGTGAGAGGTACGGTGCGATCGCTCAATCGACGCGCACCATTGCTCAAGACCTTATCTGACTATGCTGGCCGAGAGGTGGACCTGGATCTCAAGGCGGCGGATCTAAATTCGGACGATGGTTGGGACGACGCCGTTGAAGGCTGCCGTTATGTGCTGCATGTCGCTTCACCATTCCCCGCCAAGCCCCCGAAGCGTCCAGAGGACTTGATCAATCCGGCCCGAAATGGGGCGCTACGGGTGTTAAGGGCTGCTGACCGCGCAGGGGTGGAGCGGGTGGTCATGACATCATCAACCGCTGCGATTTCCTATGGCTGGGGCAAAGACCGGCCAAGTCTTCTCAGTGAAACTCATTGGTCAAATCCCGATAATTTGGAGGACAACTCGGCATATACGAGATCGAAAACCATCGCGGAACAAGCGGCTTGGGATTTTTATCAAAGTGAAGCGCGTTTGCTGGATCTGACCGTTGTCAATCCTGGCGCGATCCTTGGGCCGCTGATGAGCAGCGACGTATCGACTTCGATTTCGCTTGTCACTCAAGTGCTGCAAAAGCGCTTGCCGCGTGCGCCGCGTCTTAGTTTTCCCATTGTGGATGTGCGCGATGTCGCGGATCTGCACATCCGGGCCATGTTGGCGCCCGAGGCGAAAGGCGAGCGATTTATTGCGGCTAATGAAACACTTTGGTTTGCTGATGTGCTGGCGATTTTGGATGAGGCGTATCCGGAACGCAAACTGCCAAAGGGCGAACTGCCCAATTGGGTGGTGCGATTGGCGGCCCAATTTAACCCCGTGCTCAAACAGATTGCTGTGGAGCTCAATCAATATCGCGAAGTGACATCGCAAAAGGCGAGAGACGATCTTGGCTGGTCGCCAAGGCCGGCGAAAGAGGCGATTCTGGCCTCCGCCGAGAGCGCCATTCGTTTGGGACTTGTTTGATAAGTACGCGCTCAGACTTGCAACTGGTGGCTCACGCACGTAGATCGCATTTCATGTCTGTTCCTTATCCCGATGCGCTACGGCTTTTGGCTGAAGATTCTGAGGACCTAGAAGTGGTCTCAGCAGCGCTCCAGGACGCGTTGCTCAAACCATCTGAGATTGAGTTTGACCCAAGAACACGCCAAATGACGGTCGCACTGGTGCGTTTTCGTTGGGAAACACGCGCGCGAGGAACGCCGCAAAGGGTGGCCGCAGGACTTCAGATCAATGGTGTGACCAGTGCAAAATCCATGGGAGTGGACCGCAAGGAGGATACACCTCTGCCATTGTTGGCCATCCAATTTGAGCCGGACGATCAGCCGCCGGGCGGTCGCCTTTCCCTGACGCTTGCGGGAGATGCAAAAGTGGTGCTGGACGTGGAGTGTTTGGAGGTCGTCCTGGCCGATATTTCTAGGCCGTGGCCGGTGCGCAGCCGCCCAGATCACCGCAAGGATGAACCTGCGTGACATCACAAGGCCCAAGGCGATTTTTTACGCGAGACGCAAACTTTGCGGCCCAGTTTGCCGCCTTCGTGGCCGAGCCGCGCGGCACGACGGACTCGAAAGCGACGCAAATTGCTGCAGCGATCGTAGGTGATGTTCGCGAACGGGGGTTTGCGGCCGTCGCCGAATATACCCTTAAATTTGACCACCTAGACGTCACCGAATCTTCAGTGAAGGTCTCACGTCAGCAGATGGATCGCGCGCGCGATGAGTGTCCACCCGATGTGACGCACGCCTTGCATCGCGCCGCCGATCGCGTTCGTGCATATCACGAACGACAGCGGCCCTCCGATCATGAGTTTGAGGACGAGGATGGGGTCGCCTTGGGTTGGCGGTGGACGCCGATGGATTCGGTTGGGCTGTACGTCCCTGGCGGAAGAGCTAGCTATCCCAGCTCCGTGTTGATGAATGCCATTCCCGCGAAAGTCGCCGGTGTTGATCGCCTCACCATGGTTGCCCCTGCGCCCAAAGGCGAATTGTCACCCGCCGTCCTTGTGGCGGCCCAGGTCGCGGGAGCCGATGAAGTTTTCACGATTGGCGGCGCACAAGCCGTGGCGGCATTGGCCTATGGCGCAGGACCGATACGCCCGGTGGATAAGATTGTGGGGCCTGGGAACGCGTATGTGGCCGCCGCCAAGCGGCTGGTTTTTGGTGATGTGGGTATCGACACTATTGCGGGCCCTTCGGAAATCCTCGTGATCGCTGATAAGCAAAACGACCCGCGTTGGATTGCGGTGGATTTGCTGTCACAGGCGGAACATGACCCAAGCGCCCAAAGCATTCTGATCACAGACGACGAAGAATTTGCCGACGCTGTTGGCCATCAAGTGAACGCGGTCCTGTCAACATTGGCGACGTCGGCTGTGGCCGGAGAGTCTTGGCGTGCACACGGCGCCGTCATTGTCGTCGAGGATATCAAGACCGACGCGGCTGCATTGGCCAATCATATTGCGGCTGAGCATGTGGAGCTCGCGGTGGATAACCCGGAAGCTATTGCTTCGAAGATTCGCCATGCGGGCGCTATTTTCCTGGGGCGCCACACGCCCGAGGCGCTCGGAGATTACATCACCGGGTCAAACCACGTATTGCCGACGACCAGAGCAGCCCGATTTGCCTCTGGCTTGTCCACTTTGGACTTTATGAAACGCATCTCTTTGCAGCATGTTGGTGAAAAGGGTTTGCAGCGTATTGGGCCGTTGGCCGAACGATTGGCGGAGGCGGAAGGGCTGCCAGCCCACGCGTTATCGATCAGCCAGAGATTGTCGATCTCGGAGTCATAATGAGCGACACAACCGCGCAGAACGGCATTGCAAAGATCACGCTGGACGCGGCATCTCTGGCGCCGGTGTCAGTGGAAGCCGAACATGAACAGCGTGCAGCGATTTACGATCTCACCGAACAGAATGTGTTTGAGCTGGCTGGCGGTCCGGAGGGCCCTTACGAAGTTGTGCTTTCGACGCAAGACAATAAGTTGGTGTTTGACATCACCAGCCAGATCAATCAGCAGCAGCAATTTTTGGCGTTGTCGCTTACGCCGTTCAAGCGGATCGTGCGCGATTATTTGATGATGTGCGACAGTTATTACAGCGCCATTCATGAGGCGCGGCCTGAACAGATTGAAACCGTGGACATGGCTCGTCGCGCCGCTCACAACGAGGGCGCGCAATTGCTGACCGAACGGCTTGAGGGCAAAGTGAGGACCGACAACGATACTGCGCGGCGGCTATTCACACTCTTATGTGCGCTGTTTCGGCCACGATAGTGTGCAAAAGCAAGTTTCCGCTAAGGCGTTGTGCAGCCTGACTGGACGAAACCGCAAGATTGCGCCTATATCCCCACATCCAAGTTGAAGGCGTTGCCTTCCCCAAGCATGCATCGAGGAGGGCATGGCGAAAGAAGAAGTATTGGAGTTTCAAGGCACCGTTGAAGAGTTGCTGCCTAATGCAACGTTTCGGGTCAAGCTGGAAAACGACCACGAGATTATCGCGCACACGGCGGGAAAGATGCGCAAGAACCGAATTCGGGTGCTCGCCGGCGACAAGGTCATGGTGGAAATGACGCCCTATGACCTGACCAAAGGGCGCATTACTTATCGCTTCAAATAGGAGGCGTGCGTGAGCCGGCCCAATTTGGTGTTGGCCAGCGCTAGCCCGCGCCGACGCGATCTATTACACCAGATCGGCGTGACCCCGGATATTGTTCGGCCGGCGGATATTGATGAAAGCCCCCAACAAAAGGAATCACCGCGCGCACTCGCGCTGCGATTAGCCCAGGAAAAAGCGCGGGCAGCTGCCGTCGCGGGCGAATTCGTGTTGGCTGCAGACACGGTTGTGGCCGTGGGGCGACGAATTTTGCCGAAAGCCGAGACAATCGAGCAGGCGCGCGATTGCTTGGCATTGATGTCCGGACGCAATCACCGCGTCTACTCCGCCGTGACGGTGATCGCCCCGGGGGGACGTGAAGCCAGCCGAGTGGTGGAAACGCGTGTCACATTTAAGCCGTTGAGTGGCGATGATTTCGCCACTTACCTGGCAAGCGGGGAATGGCGGGGCAAGGCTGGCGGGTACGCAATCCAAGGACGGGCGGCGGCGTTTATTCCCCATATCATTGGATCATATTCGGCCGTGGTCGGTCTGCCGCTGTATGAGACCCAAAACTTGCTATTGGGGCTTGGCTACCCGCTTTCCGTCACACAATTGTCGGTGAAAGCGTGAACCGACAGCTGTTTTGCGACGACAGCGTCGGTGAGCGTCGTTGGGTGGAGGCGGACCTTCGGGGACGACCCATCGTATTGCGCTATGAACGGCAAACAGACCCCAACGACTATCCGCAACTTGGCCGTTCCTATCGAGGCCGAGTGGTGAGCCTCGCGCACCAGTTCGGCGGGGCCTTTGTGGATTTGGGTGGAGAGTTTTCCGGATTCTTGCCGTTTCGCCGAGGTCAGGCGCCCAAGGGCTTGCATGAAGGACAACTCATTCGGGTGAGCGTTTCTGCCGAGCCTCAGAACGGCAAAGGACCGCGGCTTCGTCGTCTGCCTGGCGCCCCATTGGGAGAGCAGGGACCTGAACAGTCTAGCCAACAGCCTTACAGTCTTTCTGACGCCATCACCGGAGCGGATGCGCGCGCCATGGCCGACCTGGCCGAGGACGAAGCGCTGTCGTTTGCTGTCGCGATCCCCGGAGGCGGCGATATTGCAATTGAGGCGACGCGGGCCCTGACGGCAATTGATGTGGATGCGGGCGATCGCCAGTCGTCCGGGGATCCTGGACAGTCCAGCTTGCAGATCAATTGCGCCGCCGTTCCAGAAATCGCCCGACAGATTTCACTACGCTCAATAGGCGGACTGGTCGTGATCGACTTTGTGTCCATGCGCGCAGAATCGCACAAAGCGAAAATTCAAGCTCTTTTAACGAGTGCTTTTGACGATCTTGGCCTACGAGGCGAGGTGGCGCGCCTGTCGCCCAATTGCCTGTGCGAATGCACGATTCCCCGACGCGCCAGGCCGGTAGCTGAAATTGTGCTCGACGCGGGAGGCCATCGAACTCTGGAGACCCAAGCTCTTGCCGCCTTACGACGGTTAGAGCGCGAGGCGCTCGCTCAACCGGGCGCAAAATTGGCGCTTTTCGTTCATCCCGACGTGCAGGCGTGGCTGGATGCGTGCGCTTTTCAATGGCGGACAGCGCTCGTTTCACGGATCGGCTCCCGCTTTGAGGTCAGGGCGGAGCTCCAAATTGGTCCCGACTCATGCGAAGTGACTCGCACCTGAACTCGCGCCTGACCCTGGACAGCGCCGTTCTTTGGCCCCAAATGCCAAGCGCGACGCCAAACAAGAGCCTGCTATGCCGTGTCCAATTTGTGACAGACCCAGTTCGTCCGACCATCGCCCGTTCTGTTCAAGGCGTTGTGCTGATGTGGATTTGGGGCGATGGTTGGGCGAGACTTACCGTGTGGCGGGCGAACCGAGCGATGTGAGCGAGGACGCCTCACAGCTCAGTGTTGCTGCGACGGGCAAGGGCGAAAACGACTACTGACCGCCATCAGCCCTTCACAGAACGCGTTCGCTCGCCTATAGACGGTGCTTCGCGCGGCCACGGCCGATCACGACGCAAAGCCCAGGTAGCTCAGTTGGTAGAGCAGCGGACTGAAAATCCGCGTGTCGGTGGTTCGATTCCGCCCCTGGGCACCACAATTTCCCAACGCATTGTATTTGCCAAATTATTCCTGCTGAGAATATCCTGCTTGCGCGTGTCCAGGCGAAAATTAGGACATTTTGAGCTTCTAACTAACTGATTTCATTGAGAATGTGGAATCCCCGGCTAGGATTCCATTCCTGGATTGGAGATACCCGCAACGCAATGGTGATAGTCTGTATGCAGTATTGGCGCTCGTCTCGGGCCAGCTTTTGATTGTGAACAGTCTCGATGAGATTTATCAATGGCCAACAGGAAGTGCGCAGGCGATTGGGGGCTTTCATGAGAATCTTTTTGTTCACGATTGTCGCTGTTATTGCTTTGTTAGCGGCGCTCTTGGCCGCCTCACCAATCCTATTGAAGGCAGGCGGCCTGCATCCCGACTATAGCGGGCCGAGTTACTCGCTGCCGGGGCGCCGCGCGCTGATCGTTACGACCAGCCATGCTGTGCTGAACAAACCAGGCGAGACGCAGGGGGCCGAAACTGGCGTCTTCGCCTCCGAAATGTCGATCCCTTATTACGATTTTCTCGATGCCGGCATGGCCGTTGACATCGCGAGCATAGCAGGCGGTAAGATACCGATCGACCCGCAATCCTATTACTTCATGCTGATCTCAGATGCTGATAAGCGGTCCCGAAAAGATGAGGATTTTCAAAGGAAGATTACGCAATCTTTGAAGGTTGTTGATGTAGACTTTACTCAGTACGACATCATTTTCTTCGCGGGCGGCTGGGGCGCTGCATATGACTTTGCGAATTCAGAAGTACTCGGCCGCAAAATAAGCGAAGCTTATTACAACTCTTCAGCGGTCATTGGCGGCGTGTGTCACGGACCTTTGGGATTGATCCCCGCCAAGGCTGAGAATGGCGAGCCGCTCATTGCCGGTCGGCGCATGACTGGCGTGACTGACCGTCAGATCTCTCAACTGGGCATCACATTCACGCCTTTCCATCCGGAAAAGGCGCTCCGCGAAGCGGGGGTTGTTTTCGAAAGCCAGACCAAATTCATAGATGCTCTGGCCACCCATGTGGTCGTAGATGACGAAGAACGTTTCGTTACTGGTCAGAACCAAAACTCGGGGCATGTAACCGCTCATGAAATGATGCGCTTGCTGAGTGAGTGATTCATGGGTCGATTTTTGATATCGACGGCTCAAACTATCAAGTCCGCTTCTGCGTGATTCCAGACATTCGATGAACGATGTGGGGATGAACCTTTCTCGCAAAACAGGATAATCAGCGGTGGGACACCTTTTCAGAAAATCATAGTAAACTATGGGAAGTTCTGCGTGTGCCGCTTTGCCTTAAGTCATTGATACAATCGACAATGACGACCCCGCCCCTGGGCGCCATCGACTTTAGGGTCCGTTCCGATCAGAGGATTTACACTCTTGATAGGGCTGGGCGCTCCTTGAATGCCAAATTGTGTCAACCACGTGAACAGAATGAACTCTCATTGGCCATTGCACCTCAAATGAGCGTAACACTCCCCGGTTTTGCCAATGTGGCTCAGTGTTTTGGTCGAAGCCCCTCAAAAACCGCACCTCCCACGGCGCCCGCGAGGATCTGAAGTATCAATCCATAGAACTCCTGTGCGCCCAATATGGGAAACACGCCGAACTGTAGGTGCATCAAACCCAACGCCGTTCCAATGGCCATTGCTCCGGCAGTTGGGTATGCAATTGTGCGAAGGGCGGGTGTTAGCTTTTTGATCTGTCGAGCGACAGGGAAGGCAAGAGCGAAACCCAGCAAAATAACGGCGAGATAAAACGGCATGTTGAGAATGGCGTGGGTCAAGCTCTGAACCCAATCTCCCAATGGAATGTTCAGACCGAGCCCAACCAATCCGGCCAGGACGACTGTCTGCGATGCGAGCGCGGCGAAACAATAAGCGGCCAGACCGCCGGCAAACCAAGCGCCCAGTGTTTTGAGAAATTCCATGTTCCGTCACCCTCAGCTGTGCGGCTTTGTCGACGTGTTCAATTCTTCCTGTGGCGGTATACACGGTCAACGCGATCGTGGAGGCCTAGTATGCGAAATTTTCAACGCGGATTGGCGATACTCTCAGCTATCACAGCATTTTTTGCCACTGCTGCGACAAGTTGGGCCCAGACACCAGGATTTGGCAGGGCTGATCCCTACCCATCCGAAAAATACAATGTGCAAACTGTCGTGGAAGGATTGGACACACCCTGGGATATCGCTTGGTTGCCCAACGGTGACATGCTGATTACAGAACGAGCCGGAGCATTGCGCGTGGTGCGGGACGGGCGCCTGCTTGAAGACGCTGTCGTTGGCGTGCCGCCAGTTTTCGCGAAAAGCCAGGCTGGTCTGTTCGAAGTGGCGCCGCACCCGGAATTTGCCGCGAACAGGTTGGTGTATTTTACGTATGCTCACGGCGCCGGCGGGCGCAATACGCTGAGACTGGCGCGGGCTCGCTATGTTCCAACCGAGGCTGGCGCGCAGCTCGAGGAGGTGGAAGTTTTATTTGAAGCTGACGCCCATCGGCACACAGCCCAGCATTATGGCGGCCGGTTTGTATTCCTGCAGGACGGAACGATCCTGCTCACATCCGGCGATGGTTATGCGTTTCGCCACCAGGCCCAACACCTAGACAGTCACTTTGGGAAAATCCTTCGCTTGACCGACACCGGCGATGCTCCGTCCGATAACCCTTTCTATGAAACCGAAGGAGCGCTTCCGGAGATCTGGTCTTATGGGCATCGCAATCATCAGGGCATCGCGCTGGGTGCGGCCGGAATTGTCTATTCAAACGAGCATGGCGCCCGTGGCGGCGACGAAATCAACGTCATAGAGCCAGGCGCGAATTACGGTTGGCCCCTCGCGACCTGGGGCGTGGATTACTCGGGCGCCCAAATCACGCCCTTCACAGAAGTGGATGGAACCGTCCAGCCAATCTTGTACTGGACGCCGTCGATCGCTCCCGCAGCGCTGATGTATTATGACGGCAGCCAATTTCCCGAGTGGCGCGGACATCTGTTTTCCTCCGGGCTGGCGACGCGGGAGATCCGGATTGTTGATCCAAGCGCGCCGGGGTCAGACCAATATTCCTTGATACGAGATCGCAATGTGCGTGTGCGCGACGTGGCGCTCGGTCCGGACGGCTTCATATACGTCTCGACCGAAGGCGCGAATGGCGGGGAGATCTTGAAAATCACACCGGCCCTAGAGATGGACGGAAGCCTCAATCATCCGACGCCATAAAACTGCGCCACGCGATCACGGGCTCTGAGGAAATTGGGGAACTCAACAGCATCATGCGCAGCCGGATTACCGCTCTTGACACATGTGAGGCAAAGCTCTCGCTCCTATGCCATGCGGCGGGACCTTATCCGCGCCGATTAGAGATCCCCGGCTTGGTCGGTGAAGGCGGAGGCCTGAGCGCGCAGCCAGTTCAGCAGGTCCCTTGCGGCGTCTGATTGGCGGCTATCGCGCCGGGTCAATGCATAATACCCCAGGCGACTCTGTTGATCCCCCGCGGCAAACAGGGGCGCCAGGCGACCGTCTAGGATGGCCTGATGGGCGTGGGATCTTCGGACCAATCCGACCCCTGCGCCGGCCTCGCTCAACGCCACAACTGAGCGGGGATCGTGACAACGAAAGGCCGGCTTTTGCGCCACGCCATAGGCGCCGCGCGCCGTCAGCCAGGTTCGCCATCCCAAACCGTCTGCGATCTCCTCAATCAGGGGGGCGAGCTCCAACCGCTCCACATCAAGAATCGTGGCCGCCAAGTCGGGCGTCGCCACTGGTGTTAGTGTTTCCGAGAACAGCAGGACAGAATCGTAATGAGAGGCGGGGCGGCCAGTGAACTCAACCACAATTTCCGCTCCGGCATCGAAGGCGGCATCGGCCGGCAATGACAAGACATCGAGCTGAAATGAGCGATCACGTTGCGCCCCTAGGCGCGGCGCCAGCCACGCTGATTGAAACGCTGCGGGGCACGACAGTGTGACTGTGGTTGTCTGACGTGCGTCACGCATGGCCGCATTGGCTTCCCCCACGAGCTCAAACGCGCGGCTCAGCCGATCAAGACCCGCCGCGCCACGCTCAGTGAGGATCAGGGCGCGGCCGGTGCGCTCGAACAGCGGCGCGCCGATGAGCGCCTCCAGCTGGCGGACCTGCTGGCCGATGGCGGCTGGAGTGACGTTCAGTTCGCGCGCGGCGGCGACAAAGCTCCCATGTCGTGCAGCGGCTTCAAAGGCGCGCAGGGCGTTAAGCGGCGGCAGGGCCGACATGGTTCAAACTCCCACCGAAAAAGATTCTCTTTCCATATGGCAAAGAAATCCTGATTTGAACAAAATTTTCTTTGCCCGCAAACATGGATCATTCGTTGATCGCCGGGAGCACACCCCATGGAACAATTCATGCCCGTCCTTCCTCTGCAGGGTGCACGTATTGTGGTTGTGGGTGATGGTGATAGTGCGGAAAACAAGGTCCGGTTGTTCCGCAATGCTCCGTGTCGTTTGGATTGGTACTGTTTGGATCGAGCCGGGCCTACGCCACGTGATCTGAGCGAACAAACCCACGTGATCTCAGGGCGTTTGCCTGTCCGTGGCGCCTTTGACCAAGCGCGACTGGTCTTCATCGCCACGCAGGATCAGCGGTTGGCTCAGCAATGGGCGAACCGAGCGCGGCGGGCGCGTGCATGGGTCAATGTGGTCGATCAACCCGAACTGAGTGACTTTTTTACGCCAGCCTTGGTGGACCGGGGTGCGGTAACCATTGCCTTATCCACCGGCGGCGCCGCGCCAATATTGGTGCGCGATCTGCGCTCGGCGTTGGAAGCGGTGATTCCCCGCGGAGTTGGGCTGTTGGCTAGCGCGGCGCGTGAGCTGCGCGATACGGTGCGTGCGGTGACGTCAAACGTGGATGAGCGGCGCGCGTTTTGGGAGCGCGCATTGCGTGGGCGCGCTGTGTTGGAGGCTGAGTCGGGCGATGAGCCGGGTGTGCGCCGCGCTCTGTTGGCCGAACTCGAGAGCTTTCGCAACGCCGAGCCCGCATCCGGCGTCGTGCATTTGGTGGGCGCTGGGCCAGGCGATCCTGACCTATTAACGGTGAAAGCTCTGAAGATATTGCGCGATGCCGATGTGCTGGTTTTCGACCGATTGGTCAGCGATGAGGTCATCGACCGTGCGCGCCGAGACGCGCTGCGCATTGATGTGGGCAAGACGCGCGGCCGCCACCCAGTGCCGCAGAAGAACATTGCAAATATTTTGATTGAGCACGCGCGGGCCGGACGCCGTGTGGTGCGGCTTAAGGGCGGAGACAGCTTTATTTTTGGCCGCGGTGGTGAGGAGTTGGAGGCCTTGCGCGCAGCCGACATTGAGGCTCATGTGGTCCCGGGGATTTCCGCGGCGCTGGCCTGCGCGGCCTCAGCCCAGACCCCGCTCACCCATCGCGATCTCGCCCAAGCGGTCACGTTTGTCACCGGTCAACCCAAATGTGATGGACCCGATCCAGACTATCGGGCTTTGGCGGCCGCCAATCACACCGTGGTGATCTATATGGGTGTCGGCACGGCTGCTCAGACCGCTAAAGCCATGATTGCGGCCGGACGTGCGCCGGATACTCCCGTGGCCGTCGTCGAAAATGGTTCGCTACCCGAAGAACGGCTGATCAGCGCGCGGCTCGATGAGCTTGGCGAGGCCATTGACGCGCACAATGTTGTCGGTCCCGCCATTCTGATTGTGGGCGAAGTCGCGCGCATGGCGCGGGTCGATAGCGTGGCCATTACCGAGCTGGTCACCCAAGCACAAAAGGTGGCGGCATGAATGTGATCACGGCAAATCGGCTCACCGATGGACGCGTTATCTATTGGACCACGGACGATCTCTGGTCGGCGTCAATTGCCGACGCCGTCCAGTTTGACGACGAAGCCGCGGCGCAAGCGGCGCTCACCGTCGCACAGTCACAGACCCTTTTCGCGGTCGGCGTCTATCTCATCGACGTGGAGGATGGCGCGCCGTCGGGTCGAAGGTCTATCCGCGAAGCCATCCGTCTGACTGGTCCGAGCGCTGGCTCGTTGCACCGGCATGCGGAGTAAGGTGAGCCTGCCATGTATCAGTATGACGAGATTGACCGCACGCTGGTGAATGAACGCGTCGCAGAATTTCGCGAGCAAGTGAACGCGCGGTTGTCCGGCGCGCTGTCAGAGGACGAGTTCAAGCCCTTGCGGCTCATGAACGGCGTCTACTTGCAACTGCACGCCTATATGCTGCGCGTGGCGATCCCCTACGGCGTGATGGGTTCGCGCCAATTGCGCAGGCTCGCCCACATCGCACGCACCTATGACAAGGGCTACGGCCATTTCACCACGCGCCAGAACATACAGTTTAACTGGCCGGCCCTGGTCGATGTGCCCGATATTCTCGATCAGCTCGCCAGCGTTGACATGCACGCCATACAGACCTCGGGCAACACCATCCGCAACACCACCACCGATCCGTTTGCCGGTGCGGCGGCTGACGAAGTGGGCGACCCGCGACCCTGGTGCGAGCTGATCCGGCAATGGTCGACGCTCCACCCGGAATTCAGTTTCCTGCCGCGCAAATTCAAGATCGCCGTCACCGGCTCGCCGGACGATCGAGCCGCCATCGGCGTGCATGACATTGGCATCCGGCTGGTACGCGATAAAGCGGGCGAGTTGGGTTTCGAGATTCATGCCGGCGGCGGGCAGGGCCGTACACCGCGTGTTGCGGTGAAGCTCAGTGATTTTGTCAGCCAGCGCGATCTGTTGGCCTATTTGACGGCAATCTTACGCGTCTACAATTTGGCGGGCCGGCGCGATAACAAATACAAGGCGCGGATTAAAATTCTGGTCGAAGAGACGGGAGCGGATGAATTCACACGCCAGGTGGAGGGCGAGTTCGTCCGCCTTCGCGGTGGTACGTTGATCGTTCCACAAGAAGAAATCGATCGGATCACTAATTTTTTCGCCGATCCCGCGCCCGATGCGCGTGAAGAAACGGTATCATCATCACCTGGCTTTGCAGTATGGCGCGCCCGTAATGTCAAAGCGCACAAAATCGCTGGTCGAGCAATTGTGGTGATTTCGCTCAAACCCCATGGCGGTGCGCCGGGCGATGCGACAGCTGCACAGATGGACGTCATCGCCGATTTGGCGGACGCTCACGCGGACGGTGAAATTAGGGTGACCAAGGAGCAAAACTTGGTGCTGCCGCATGCGCGCGCGGGCGATCTTGCAGCCATTTATGAAGGCCTTGCTGCAGCGGGACTGGCGACGCCCAATGCCGGACTGGCCAGTGATATCACGTGTTGCCCAGGGCTGGACTATTGCACGTTGGCCAACACGCGCTCCATCCCGATCGCCCAGGCGATCTCAACGGCTTTGCGTGACCAGGGACTAGACGAGCACACGGCCGATCTGACCATTAAAATCTCGGGCTGCATTAATGCCTGCGGTCACCACCATGTCGCCAATATTGGCGTGCTGGGCGTGGAAAAACGCGGCGAGGAGTTTTACCAGCTCACCTTGGGCGGCGTGGCCGACGGCGAGGCGGCGATTGGCCGGGTTTTGGGCCCTGCTTTGGCCTCCGGCGCATTAATTGACGCCGTGATCGCGGTCGTTCGCGCATACGTCGAACAACGTCTCGACGCTGATGAACCATTCGTGATCACCCTCAATCGCATCGGCTTGGAGCCGTTCAAGGAGGCCGTTTATGGACGAGCACATTGATCTGCCCACCCTTGAGTCTGACGAGACGGGCTTGGCGGATAATTTCTCAGTTGACCAATTTGTGGAGGTTGATGCGTCCACGTCGCTCTACGAGGTCCTAAACTTGATTTCCTCTGCGCCTGCCATCGCAATACGGTTCGGCGGGTTCGCGGACGGGCGAGGGTTTTCGTTGGCCGCATCATTGCGTGAGCGCGGCTTTTCTGGAGAACTCGTCGCAACGGGTGATTTGATTCCGGATCAAGCGGGATTGTTAAGACGCGCTGGGTTTGACCGCATCCATTCTGAGACCCATCAGGCTGGCCATCGCTGGGCGCGTTCCCCATTCTCACAAAGCTATCAGCCGGCGGCCGATGCCATGGTTCCCGCCTATCGCCAACGCGCAATGGCCGTGCGTCGCGCAAAGGTAAGAGTGTTGAACACAAAGTATCAAGCGGCCGCGCCAGACGAGATCATTGCTGGTGCATTGGAGGCGTTTACCGGGCGGATTGCCGTGCTGTCCTCATTTGGCGCGGAAGCTGCCGTCGGGCTTTCACTGCTTGCGAAAATCGATCCGGCAATTCCCGTATTGTTTGTCGACACCAAGCGCCATTTTCCTCAAACGCTGAGTTATCGCGATCAACTCGTGGCGCATCTGGGATTGACCAATCTCAAAGTGCTCGAGCCAGATCCAGCGGACGAAACGCGACTGGATAGCGACCAACAATTGTATGCGCGCGACGGGGAGACGTGTTGCGACATCCGCAAGGTCAAACCCCTGGCCAGGGGTCTTGCCGGGTATGACGCCATGATCACGGGCCGCAAGCGCTATCATGGCGGTTCACGCGAAGAGCTGGCGCCATTTGAGTTTGATGGTGAACGCGTGACGGTCAATCCATTCGTGGCGGTGACGCCAGCCGAATTTGCAAATCTATTGCGCCATCTGGACGCGCCGAGCCATCCGCTCGTCGCACAAGGCTTTCCTTCCATTGGGTGTTGGCCTTGCACCGCCCCGAGTGACGGTCAAACTGGTGCGCGCACTGGACGTTGGGCCGGTCAATCCCGAAATGAGTGTGGGATTTTTGATGCTGAACGCGTCAACAGGGCCGAACGCAACACCACACGCTTGATATGACTGCATCCGTTCTTGATTTGATTGGCAACACCCCGCTGGTGCGCCTCAAACGCGCCTCCGACGCCACGCGCTGCGATATCTTCGGCAAGGCCGAATTTCTCAATCCCGGCGGCTCGGTCAAGGACCGCACAGCCTTGGGACTGGTCCGCGCAGCCAAAAAGTCCGGAGCGCTTGCGGACGGAGGAATCATTGTGGAGGGTACGGCGGGCAACACCGGAATTGGTCTTGCACTGGTGGGCCGCGCCTTAGGTCACAGAGTGAAGATCGTCATGCCGCGCACGCAAAGCCCGGCCAAGAAGGACGCGCTTATCGCTGCGGGGGCCGAGGTGGTGGAGGTCGACCCGGCGCCGTTCACCAGCGAAAATCATTTTGTCCACGTGTCGCGCCGTCTGTCCGAAGACTTGAGCACCGGACCAGGTACCGCGTTTTGGGCAAACCAATTTGACAATCCGGACAATAAGGCCTTTCACGCCGAAACGACGGGTGCGGAGATTTGGCAACAAACACGCGGCCAAATTGATGGCTTTGTATGCGCGGTGGGCACCGGCGGGTCGCTTGCCGGAATCGCGCAAGCCTTAAGGGCGCAAAATCCCAAAATCGCAGTTGGCCTGGCGGATCCGTCGAGTGGATCGCTCTATCAGTATTACACCACGGGCCAATTGGAGAGCAGCGGTTCATCCATCACCGAGGGCATTGGTGTTGGCCGGATCACCGGTCAACTCCAGGATCTAGTCGTGGATTACGCCTACCGCATTGAGGATCGCGAACTCCTGGCCGTTCTCTTTGACTTGGTTGAACATGAGGGTCTCTCCCTTGGCGGTTCTGCAGGGGTCAATATTGCTGGGGCCATGCGATTGGCGCGTGATTTGGGTCCAGGCAAAACCATTGTCACGTTGCTGTGCGACAGCGGGGCGCGTTACGTCAACCGACTGTACAACCTAGATTACTTGCAAGCTCGAGATCTGCCGCTGCCGCCTTGGGGGACGTCGATCCCGTCGGCCCAAACGGCCGTGGGATAACTGTGAGAGTGCGATTTCATGACCAACATTGTGATGAACAATAATCATGCCGAGGAGCCAGCGGTAATCGAGGCAGGGCCATTTTTCTCATGCGCGGTCAATACTGTCCGTCACTTCACAGAGTCGCTTTTTATGTTCAGAACAGCGCGTCCGCAGAGTTTCCGGTTTCGCGCTGGCGAGTTCGTGATGATCGGCCTGAAGCCTGAGGCAAAACCGATTTTGCGCGCCTATTCCGTGGCCAGTCCCACCTGGGATGAGGAGTTGGAATTCTATTCCATCAAGGCGCCGGGCGGCGCATTAACCACATTGCTCAAAGAGATCAAACCGGGCGACCGAATCCTAGTGGGTAAAAAACCCACCGGTACATTGGTTCTGGACGCCCTCAAACCTGGCCGGCGGCTCTATCTGTTCTCCACCGGCACTGGCGCGGCCCCGTTCGCCAGTTTGATCCGTGAACCCGATGTTTATGCTCACTATGATGAAGTGGTGCTCACCCACACATGCCGCACCCATGACGAACTCACCTACACGCGCGATCTGGTTGATGCGATCAAGGATGACCCGCTTGTGGGCGAAATGGCTCGCGATCAACTGATCTATTTTAGCTCAGTGACGCGTGAAGACGGCGCCCATGTGGGCCGGATCACCGATTTGATCAATAATGGCGGTTTGTTCCGCGCGCTTGATCGCGAACCGCTCGACCCAAAGCATGATCGCGCCATGGTATGCGGTTCCATGGCGATGTTGGACGATTTGAAGGCGCTGCTCGAGGCGCGCGGCTTTGAAGAGGGCTCAAACGCCCGTCCAGGTGACTTTGTGGTGGAAAAAGCCTTTGCCGGAGATGGCGTGTGAACTGTTGAAGGGCGGCGGTTTTCAGTTCTAGGGCACAATTGCTGGCAGTCATTGTTTTCTGATGTTATCGAACAAAAGCCCCGCAGTGAAACGGGACTCGGCGTTGCCACAAGCCCTTCAGTTGGCCAGCTGAAGTGGGACCAAATTCGGTTTGAAGCGCTGGACAATTTGGGGCAATGCGGCCGCCATCTGATCGAGCAATGATGCGGGGATGGGCGCCTCAACGGGCAGATGGCCACATCCATCATGGAGCAAGATAATCGACCCAGGCCGGGTTTGGTCGAGCGTGGCCCGCAATAGCTTGTCAGCTCCAGGAGACGCCCAGTCGCAAGGGTCGACCGACCACAAAACCGTTTCCAATCCCTGGTGTTTCGCCTCGGCCAATACTTTGCGGTTGTAACGGCCAAAGGGTGGGCGAAAGTAACGTGGTTTGACGCCAGTTATGCTTCGTATGACGTCATTGGCTTGATTGAGCTCATTGCCAATATCCGCACGCGACAGCCTTGCCAAGTCGAGGTGGTTCATTGAATGGTTGGCAATGATATGGCCTTCATCAAAGACCCGGCGCACCAAGTCCGGGCGACGAATTGCACGCTGTCCAAGAACAAAGAAAGTTGCTGTCACTTGGTGCCGAGCGAGTATTTCCAATATGGGAACTGTGAGTTCTTGTGAGGGGCCGTCGTCGAATGTCAGCCAAATCCTGTCGCTCTTTGTGGTCTTTTGAGGCATTGGACTGTCGACCTACAATTTGAACAGTTCGTGCGATGACTCTTGCGTCGTCGTGATTAATTTATGAAAATGTAGTCGTTGAGTAAATATGGAAGCTGCTGCTGGCGAGCAACAAATTGCATGACTGTCGGCGTCGCGATCATTGCCTAAACTGTCAGTTCGGCTCAGTTCAGTCGAAATTGCGACACACAGTGTCAACTGAGACAAAAATGAGCCGCCATTAGAGCGAGCGACCGTCGAGGCGAGTCCGTGTGCAACGCAACCCGGTTTGGGGTCTTTCGAGGCGTCGGGCTTTCCGAACTATGAGGCTTGCCTGCTGGAGATCAGCCGACACAAACGATTTTGTTTGATGCGAGTTAGACCTGGAAGTCTAATAAGCATCGCCCCGGATCGCCTGTCCAACGATGATAAATGGCGCCGTGCAGATCAAACGGCCGTCGAGCCAGATCGACCAAGAATAAATATACTCCAGATCGTGGTCCGTACGCCGCTTAATGACTCCGTTCACATCGAAACCGCCGCGCGCACCGCGCAATTGCGCCAGGCCTAGAACGCCCGGACGGCACGTAAAGCGCTTTTCATAATCCGCCACACTCATCAGATAGGCCATGTCATGTTCAATCGCATGAGGGCGAGGGCCCACGACCGACATATGCCCCAACAGCACGTTGAAGAAATTCGGCAATTCATCCAAGCTCGTGCGACGCAGAAAACTGCCCACCCGCGTTACGCGCCGGTCATTGCGAACAGCGGCGTGTGTGGCGTGGTCTGCGCCATTATGGAACATGGTCCGAAACTTGAAGATTTCGAACGGCTGTAAATCCATCCCGAAGCGCTTTTGCCGAAAGATCACCGGGCCGGGAGAATCAAGCTTGATGGCGAGTGCGATTGCCAGAAACAATGGCGCAGTGAATACCAGGGCCGTTGATGCAATGATGATGTCGGCGGCGCGTTTGACCCCGCCGCGAATGCCGCCATGGAACCGGGACATCACGCCGAGCTTAACTTTAGCGGCGTTCAAAATGTCATAGGAGGTAAGGCGGACCAGAGACGGCGCCGTCGTGGGATAGTTGACGGTCGCGGCTGCGTTTGCATGGTCGAACGAAGCGGTAGCGAGTTCTGCTGTCTCAATGCGGATGGTTTCGGTCGCGTTTCTCATGTCCCCCATGTCCCAAAAAAATGCTGGCCGAACCGCCTGGCAAAAGCGGCGCCACTTTCCCTTTTTCTCGATTTGCTGATCTTTCGACACGTTGTTCGAACGGTAATATATACCATTGGCGTAAATTGTAATGGGTTATTGTCAGTTGACGGCAGGATTATTCGGACGTTCGGCGCTTTAGGCGGGACGATCATAAAATTTGGTGGCTCTTTGGTCTGTGCCGGTCGAATTCCCGGCGACAATTTGGCGGTTTCTGGGCGTGCGGGCCTTACGCAGTTCGAGGACTGGACGCGCATTAATCATGGCCGTATGCATGGCCGCTGGGGCGGCCCAGGCGGGAGTTTTTGCCATGCTTGCGGGCGCGTTTGCCTTGATCTCGCGACGTCAATCTCAGCACGAAATGGCCCGTTTTGAAGACGGCCTGGGCACGTTGTTTTGGCTGCGCCTTTTTTGGCGCGTTGCAATGTATGGCCCTGCCCGGGGTTCAAGCGAGGCTTCATGATTTCACGACGAACACTTCTTTCTGGCGCTGTATCGAGCGGGATTGCCGGCGCCCTTGGCTGCAGCGAAGGCAGCGGCGTTTCCGCATCGCCCACCCCGGTGGCGACGGCCACACCCACGCCGACTCCGACGCCTACGCCCACACCGGCGTCAGGCTTTCGTGTGCGTGTTTATGAGACAGGCTCGCAGACGCCGCTCAGCTCATACATCTATGGCGACAATGCGATTGGAAAGTTGGATGACGGTCGCGACGCTGCGGCCGCTGCGCGCGCCGCGGGTGTCACCGCCCGTCGTTTCGGCGGCAATCTCACATCGACTTACAATTGGAACAATAATTTCAGTAATGCGGGACACGATTGGCGTCACGCCAATACCCAGGGGATGGCCGGGCTCTACAGCCTGTCCCAAGAGGACATGAAACGCCCCGCTGCGGCGATCGAATATATGCACGAAACGGCTCAATCCATGTCAGCGATGAGCCTGGTGACCGTTCCAGTTGGGCCGTATGTCGCAGCCGATGCGGACGGGGACGTCACACCGGCGGAGCGCGCGCCGTCATCACGTTGGGTGCCCGTTGTGTGGCGCGATGACCGGGCGGCCAATGAGCCGGTGAATTACACCGAAGCGCATATGGGTCATTTGCTCCGTCGATTGCAGTCCAAATATGGAACAGCCGCGGACGCTACAGGAATTCGCGCTTACGCCTTGGACAATGAGCCGGCGCTCTGGCCCGAAACCCATCCGCGAATGTCGCCTAGGCCCCTTAAGGCGGATGATTTCATCGCCCGTTCAATCGAGGCGGCGCGCATCATACGCACCATAGATCCCCAAGCGCTGATTTTTGGGCCTGCGCTATGGGGGGTCACAGCATTCCTAGACTTCCATGACCAGTATCCCCCGTCCGAGCGTGGGCAGTATCCCAATTTCATTGCGGCCTATTTGGATGCATTCGCCAAAGCCTCCGACGCCTTTGGCGATCGTTTGCTCGATAGCCTTGATGTGCATTGGTATTCCTACAACGAAGCTGGTGATCTGTTTAAGACCAACGATCCGGCCCTTTCCGAAGCGCTGTTGGATGCGCCGCGCTCTCTGACCGAGCCGGGTTTTGTGGAGAACAGTTGGGTGAGCGATATGAAATCGCGGCTCGACCAAGCCGGGCTTGGCATGCCGATTCTGCCATCGCTTCAAAATCAAATCGCCACATGGTTTCCCGGAACGCGATTGTCGGTGAGTGAGTACAATTTCGGCGGGCCCGGATTGCCCGCTTCAGGACTTGCCGTGGCCGACGCCTTGGGCAGGTTTGGCGAAGCCGGAGTATTTGCTGGTTTTCATTGGAACGCGGTCGATGAATGGATCGGCGACGCTTATCGCTTGTATCGGGGCGCGAGGGATGGCGAAGACTTTGGCGATGTCAGCGTCGCCACGGACGCCACGCCCCACGCCAATGTTTCCGCCTACACGGCGATCAATAGGGCGCGTTCGCAATTGAATGTTGTCGTGATCAATAAAGACCCCTCCGCCCAAGGGGTTGCGATCGAGTTTGATCAGCCAGGATCTCTCACTCTTTCCGCCATGACGGGATTTGGCTCTACTGGACGTCTTAGCGAGACGCTGATCAATCGTCAGGCGTGGGACGCCAGTTCAAACGTGCTCGGCATTGAGGGACGATCCGCGGTGCGTCTTTGGTTTGATATTTCGGGATAGAGATCGCCGAACTCAGCCGTGAGTGCTGGTCTGGCTGTTTTGGTAACCTGTTGATCATCTCTGGCCTCCATGCTCTCGCTCATTGAGTATGGAGGCTGCGCATGACTGATACGTCGTACGTGATGCAGCCATGTACGTTCTATATCAGACAAGCGGAATTTGCCGGCATGAAAGTGCTCCATGTAAATGTTCATCGCGATGACAAGGCTGAGCATCTTGACGATCCCAGCTACCCCACGCATCAGGCTTTTGGCCGTTACGAGTTGCCGGCTCGTGGCGTTGATGTGGTTCACATCAATGAAAATCCGTCGCCAAATTTTATTCTAAAGGCCATCAATAAGGCTGAGGTGTTTGGCGATTATTCAAAACAGTCCAATGCGTGGAAAAATAGTGCCGAAGCGGACTGTGTGTATTCTGTACACCAATATCATCTGCTGACCCTAGCCGTTCTGAAGAAGATTGGTCTCTTTAAGCTGCCGATCGCGACCACGTTGTATCGATCTTACGGCAATGGATTTTTGCACCGTATGTTTGTGAAGTATTTCTTATCGAATTTTGACCTGGTTTTGCCTCTGCTTCCTTCAATTGAGGACGCAATGCTCGAGAACTATCCCGAGCTTGCCGATAAGCTGTCGGTTTGTCGGTGGGGGCTCGATTATGACGCATTTGACCGAATTGAAGTCACTGCGCCCACAGATCAGTCCTATTATCTCACATCCGGCAAAACCTACCGGGTGTATGATCCGGTCATCGCAGCATTTGCCGAACTCGATGCGCCATTGCGGATATTTGTCGGTTCGTTGAATACAAGCCTCAAGCGGCGCCAGGCCGATCATTCAACGCCGGACAATGTGCAGTTCGTCAAACTGCGTTACACGCCGCAATCCTTGAAAGAAATCCTTCTACCGGCCCGTGCGGTCTTGATCCCTGTGGATCCGGCCAAGCTCAACGCTTACGCCAACGGGTTTGGTCTCACCAGCATGTTGGATGCTTTCGCGGTGGGCCGGCCCATTATCATGAGCGATGGCCGGTATGCCTATAAGGGCATCGAAGACGCTGGCGCGGGTATTTTGGTCGACGCCAATGATCCCAATGCCTGGCGGCGCGCCATCGAGTTCCTGGAAGAAAACCCGGACAAAGCTCAACACATGGGCGAAGTCGCGCGCGAGTGGGGCCGGAGCATGTTTTCGATCAATTCTTTTGCTGACTGCTTGGCGGACCATCTGAAGACCCTTGCCAGAGCAAAGTGACATTGATCTGCGCTTCGGCAGCACCGTTCTGACTGGGATCAAGGCGTTTCACGGACACCTGCATTGAATTTCATTCATTTGTATGCAATTGTATACAAAACTGGATGAAACAATGCCCAAAAGTGTGCCGCTCAGTGTGCGAATTAGTGATGATGACGCCGCGTTTCTCGCTCGGTTTGCGACGCCTGGTGCTTCGACGCCCAGTGAAAAACTGCGGGCAATTCTGGAAACAGCGCGCCGCCGGCATGAGGGTGAGCACGATTTCGACAATGCGCTCCAATTTGTTGAGGACATTGTGCGACCGTCCGCCCATAGGCTGCGCACAGCGCAACGCCGTCTTGGCCTGAGGTCTGATTTTGTCGGCAAGCTCTATGAGCACTTGCCGCACATGCTCGCCGACTTGGTCGCCAATGCGCCGACAGCAGATGATCAGAGCGTGGAATTTCAGCAATTCGAGGCAGCGCTTGCTGACCAATTCTTCGCCTTGATGGAAGAGGTGCTGGATTTGGGTCTAACGTCTCAGCCTAGAACTTACGACCCTCAATTGATTCGCCAAAAATCAGCGCCAATCATAGAAATCGTCGCGCTGCTCAAACAAACGCGTTCCGAACTGGAGGATGAAGCCGATGAGTGAAAATCTCGTGTCGCGGGTAAAGCGGCTGGTCTCTGGGAGCGTCGCGGGGATGGTGGACGCAATTGAAAATGCGACGCCCGAGACGGTAATGAAGGAAGCTATACGCGAAGTGGAGCGTGCGACCGATCAAGTGCGGGATGAACTTGGCGTGGTGATTGCGAACAAACATGTCGCCAATACGCGCTTAATGAACGCCAACGCCAAACATGAAGAATTGGCGGACCAGATCGAACTGGCGATCAATCAGGGTCGTGATGATCTTGCTCAAGCGGCGATTTCCCGCCAGCTGGACCTTGAGGCTCAGATCCCGATTCTCGAAGCCGCGATCAATGACGCGACCCACGAGGAAGCGGAACTTGACAGTTATATCGCGGCCCTGAATGGGCGGCGACGCGAGATGGAGGAAGAACTCAGCACGCTGCAATCACAGCGATCACGTGCGGCGTCAAACGACGTCATGGGCAACGCATCGGCCGCTGATCAGGCTGAACACACGGCCAGCCGAGCTGAGAACGCCTTCAATCGCGCCATGCGCTCGACATCGACGACGCCCGGCGTGGCGGGCGGCGACCGCCACACATCGGCAAAGCTCGCTGAACTTGAAAAGCTATCCCGGGAGAACCGCGTTCAAGAACGGTTGGCGGCCGTAAAGGCGAGCCGCCGAGACACCGACACATGATGGCGCATCTGTTCGAGCCGCAAACCGCGCCATTTGCGGTGGCGCTGGGCTTGATGTTGCTCATCGCCGCCCTTGAGATCATCGGATTGTTCTTCGGTGTGGCCTTTTCTGAGCTGGTTGACGCTGCGCTGCCGGACATGGAGGCGCCCGATCTCGACATCGATGCGGACATTGACGCGGATTTGGCTGTGCATGGACCTGATCTTGATGCGCCCGCCATCCCCTCGGCTGGTCCATTCACACAATTCCTGGCGTGGCTGTGCGTGGGCCGTGTCCCGATTTTGGTATTGTTCGTGGCGTTTCTGACGGCCTTTGGGCTGACCGGTCTCATCATGCAAGGACTGTTTCAGGGACTATTCGGGTTCTATCTGCCCGCCATCGTCGCCGTTGCCCCAGCGCTTGCGGCGGCCATTCCCGCCACACGGTATTTGGGTCTGGGGCTGTCGCACATCATGCCGAAAGTGCAGTCTGATGCTGTCTCGCACGCATCGTTTGTGGGGCAAGTCGCCGTGATTTTGCGGGGCGTCGCAAAGCCGGGCCAGCCTGCGGAGGCCAAGCTCACGGACCGTCATGGCCAGGCACATTACTTGCTTGTCGAACCTGACGTGGATGACCAGGAATTTGCGGCCGGGGATGAAGTGTTAGTCGTGCGCCAGACGGGCAGCGTTTTTCGAGCCATCGCTAATACTCACGCCGCATTGTCGAGGTCGCAATGACAAATTGGCCTGCCGGGCAGGAATTGACGAGGGACGCCGCTGTGACGCTAACAGATATTGGCATTATCGCCGCGATCATCTTGGTCGCCCTGCTGACCATCGGACTCATTTTCGCGCGGCTCTACCGGCGCTCGTCGAAGGAAATCTCATTCGTTCGCACCGGCTTTGGCGGACAGAAAGTCGTTATGAACGGCGGCGCGCTGGTGTTCCCCGTGCTTCACGAGATTATTCCCGTCAACATGAATACCTTGCGGCTCGAAGTGAAACGGGCCAATGAGCAAGCGCTCATCACCAAGGATCGGATGCGGGTCGATGTGCAAGCTGAGTTTTATGTGCGCGTGCAACCGACCATCGAGTCCATCGCCAATGCTGCACAAACACTGGGCCAACGCACAATGAATCCTGAACTCCTAAAGGAGTTGGTGGAGGGCAAGTTCGTGGACGCCTTGCGGGCGGTGGCCGCTGAAATGGCGATGGAAGAACTGCACGAGCAACGCGTGAGTTTCGTGCAGAAGGTGCAGGCCGCCGTTTCAGAAGACATTCTCAAGAATGGCCTTGAGCTGGAATCGGTGTCGCTCACGGGTCTCGATCAGACCAATAAGGACTATTTCAATCCGGATAACGCATTTGACGCTGAAGGTCTGACCAAACTCACTCAAGAAATTGAAGAGCGCAGGAAGAAGCGCAACGACATCGAACAAGAAACCGAAGTATTGATCCGGCGCAAAAATCTGGAAGCTGAACAAGAAAAATTTCAGATCGACCGCGACACCGAATATGCGCGCCTGGATCAGCAACGCGAAATCCAAGTGCGTCAGGCCAGTCAAGCGGCGCAAATTGCGCAGGAACAAGCCGATCGCGAGCGTGAGGCCCAGGAAGCGAAAATCATGGCCGATCAGCGCGTTCGCGAGGCGGGGATCGCGTCGGACCAGATCGTGGCCGAACGCAAGATCGCCATGGATCAACAGGTGCGCGAACGCGAGATCACCAAAGAACAAGCCATCGAGTCGGCGGCGGTGGAGAAAACCAAACAGATCGAGCTTGCCGATCAGGGGCGAGCCATCGCCGTGGCCACCAAATCACGTGAACAATCAGAAGCGGATGCTGCAGCCGATGAGGCCAGGGCCATTGCTGCGCGCGCGGCTGAGGAGGTCACAACCGCCCGAGAGACGGAGATTGCCAATCGCGAGAAGGCGATTGAGTTGATCGAGGCGCGCAAGGCAGCCGAAATGCAGGCCATCAGTGTGACTGTGGCCGCCGAGGCTGAGAAGCAGGCAGCCGCTGACCGGTCAGAAGCAGTGCGGATCGCCGCCGATGCTCAAGCCAAGAAGATCCGTATTGAAGCGGAGGGCGACGCTGACGCCGAGAAACTCCGCGCGGACGCCAAGGCTGCCCACTACGGCGTTGAGGCTGAGGGGCAACGCGCCGTTAATGAGGCGGCGAACGTGTTGTCTGCTGAACAAATCGCCATGCAAGTGCGCATGAAGCTCATCGAGTGGTTGCCGCAAATTATCGCTGAAAGCGTCAAGCCCATCGAAAATATTGATGGCATCAAGATCGTTCAGTTCGATGGCTTGTCGGGCGGAGGAGCGAATGGAGGCGCGGTTAATGGCGCCAACGGCAATGGCGGCGGACTGTCCGATCAAATCGTCAACTCGGCGTTACGCTATCGTAGCCAAGCCCCGCTTCTCGACGCCATGCTCAAGGAAATTGGTCTTGATGGCGGCAATATCTCAGGGCTGACGGCGCCATTTGGCGATCTAAACGCTGATATTCCTCCGCCGACAGACAATCCAGCGGCAAAAAACAAATCATAACCCCGATTTGGCTACGGCTTGCGGTTGAGCGGAGCGAGTTTGGTCCGCTCGGCGATGAGCATTTTGCGCGCTTACTTGGCGCGTATCCATGGGGACGTAGCAGCATGAACGCCGCTACCTTGAAACCGCCGGGCTAACAAATCTGGTGGACCACTGCTGAAGGGCAGGCCAGTGAGGCCGTTGAGAAGCGCAAATAAAAAAGCGCCGCACGATGGCTGATCGCACGGCGCTTCAGGGTATTGGTCGGAGACTATTGCTCCATTCACAAAGTTCTACAAGTTGGCGTTCAGGCCGATGAAGAAGAACCGTCCACGAGGACCTGTCGGTCGTGACAAGCTGCCCAGATAAGGCTCTTCTTCCAGAACATTGTTGACGCCGCCATAGATCTCAAACTGTTCATTGAGCTGAAAGTTGACGGACAGATCGTGCACGAAGGCGCCGTCATTTTCCAGTATATTGGCAAAGGTGGGATCGGTCGCTGATCCGTTGGAAATCCCGGTGAGGAGCTGGCTCGACTCATAGCGGCCTTGCCAGCCAAAGGTAAGGTCACTCAGTTCCCAATCGGCGTTAAAGTTCACGATCCACTCCGGGCGCGTCGCTTCGCCCAAAACGTCAACCACGTCATCGGGCTGTGTTGGGTCACGCACTTCCTCGTCCGTTATGAACCGAGTTCCTTGGGTGTTTAAGCGCACTGCCGAGGATGCGCCGAAAACGTTTGGCGTATCAAACGAGTAATCAACCCGCCAGTCGACGCCAGTGGTCTTCACTGAACCCAGATTGATGAGGCCGGAGCGGAAGTCAGTGATAAATCCGAATGTGGGATCACGATCGACGGCGTTGCAGAATTGGTTGTTGATGTTGGGTAGATCAACACAATTCGAGGCGATGTTGAACGCAGAAAGCGAATCGATCAGACCTTCGATTTCGATGTCATAGTAATCGGCGGTGATCACGAAACCATCGAAGAGGCCGCCGAATTCGCCTGCCGGAGCCCATACGCCGCCTACGGTCAATGTGTCAGCTGACTCCGGTTCGAGGTCTGGGTTGCCGCCAGTTGAACCTGGGATCCGCGCGGAAACAAAATTCGTCGAGTTATAGTCCTCGATATTCGGGATCAATAACGCGCAATTGGCCGCACGAAACTCGCTTCCGCCGCCGATGAAATTTGGATTACACGGATCGTCGCCAGCGCCGATGAATGCTGTGGTGATCGGCCCAAAAGCTTCGCTGATGTTTGGAATCCGCACGGTGCGCGATACCGTCGAGCGTAGTGTGAAGCTGTCGACGAAACTCCAACGCCCGCTAATGTTCCACGTATCGGTTTCCTCGTACGAGTCGTACTCGGAGTAACGATAGGCGCCGCTGACTTCCACTTGTTCTGCGAAAGGCAGATCGCGAACGATGGGAACCCTCAACTCACCAAACAGCTCTGAGACTTCATACCGTCCATCCAATGGATTGGTCGGGCCGCCATTCGAATTGATGGAGCCGAAAGTGAGGCCCGCGCGAACAATCGGATCTGGGGAAAATCTGGACACTTCTTCGCGGTATTCATAACCCACCGCATAGTCGATTGGGCCCGCGGGAAGTGAGAAGATCAGCGATGAATCGCCCGCCAATGTGGCGAGGAAATCGCGCTGTTCGATGTCGTTCTTTGACGTGGTCTCCTGAAAGATGAAGTCAGCCGCTTCCTGGCTGATTGAGTTGGCCCCAAATAGATTGACCGGCACACATTGGCCCTCGCCGGGGATAAAGGTGGAGATTTGGAAATTTGAGTTTTGCGCGGGAAATGTTGAGGCGGGCGGAACAGCCGCGTTCGGATCGATGTCGGACCGACAGACAATTTCGCCGGACTCCGGATCAACCACTGCGTCGATCGCCGCAAAATACCGATCCTCAATTCGCGCCCGTGACGTGATGTCAGCGTCGGTGCGTCCATAGTTGTAGGACAGCTCATAGTTCATGTTGAACTGCTCAATTGTCCCTTGAATACCGCCAACAATCCGGAAGGATTGACGACGCGCGAGCGGATTTGACCGCGTAGTGGTATCCAAAACGTCGCGCGACATGGCGATGATGGGGTCGATCCCTTCGCCCTGCAATTGTGAAATCTGCGCCGCCAACGCATCGGGAATGAAAGCATTGTCCAACGCAATTGGGATGTCGTCGTTAAACCCGTTCACTTGGTTGGTTTCGGTGGTGCGGGTTGTGACAAACTTGGCATCGATGAACGCTTCAATGCTCGGTGTGATTTCGTAAGTTGAACGTCCTTGGAACAACACGCGGTTGGTGTCTGGCAACAGCTGCTCATCATCCGGCTCAGCCGAAACGCCGTCGCCCCCGCTCGCAAAGAATGGTTCCAGATAGATATCGCCAGGGACGTAAGGCCTGAGCGTGCCATTGTCGAAAATCTGACATCTTGGAATTCCATTTCCGATGATGTCACACCCTGGTTGTCCACCGCTGAGGACAACTTCAACGAACGCGCTTGAGAAGCCGTCGGTATTGCCATCACCGAGCGCAATGATCCCTGATGCACTGGAAATTGGCAGGCGGAGATCTGGAATCCAGACATTGTCAAAACCACCGTTGTCCGAATCCGGAATTCCAGTTGCGTCGGGGTTGTTCGGTGACAAAAATGATCGGCCGAACCCGGCAAAATCGCGCTCGCCCGCATCGATCCCGTCGGTTTGTTGGTGCTCGACGGCGAACACGACTGAACCGCGCCCGTCGGCGGTCTCAAAGCCATTGGCGAAGGACACGAAAAACTCGCCCGCATCGCCATTGTCAGAAATGCCCGCCTGACCGCGGAACTCCATGCCGTCAAAATCACTGCCGTCGCGCATGATGAAGTTGACCACCCCGGACACGGCGTCCGCGCCATAAATTGACGATGCGCCACCGGTTAGGACTTCGACCCGATCGAGTAGGGCGGTGGAAATGTTGTTCACGTCGACAGCGGCTGTGCCCTCAATTCCCGCGACATGCCGGCGACCGTCTTCGAGCACGAGCGTGCGCTGGGTGCCAAGGCCGCGAAGGTCCAACAGACTGGCGCCCAAGGGCGTTCCGTTAAAAGCCGAAAAGGACGAGGGCAACGACGATTGCAATTGCGGGGACTCGCGTAAGAGCGCGCCGATATCCACCTCGCCAGAATCACGAATTTCATCGCCGCCGAGCGACACCACGGGTCCGGCCGAATTCAACGTACTATCGACGGCCAAACGCGAGCCGGTCACAACGACGCGTTCGCTCGCTTCTTCTTGCCCGCTTTCTTCTGCCGACTCGTCTTGCGCGACTGCAGCGGAAGCCGCGGCCAGCGCCAATACGCTTGCTGCGGCGGCCAATGCCCTGAGGCTTAGCTTTTGATCCACATTCTGTCCCATTTATCGGTCCCTTCTTATTTATCGCGCCGCCCCGGTTCGCCGGGCGAGCGCACCCCCAACTTCAAGAAACGGTAATCTTGACGTCATGAATTAGTAATTTAACGGTAAGGGTCTTATTGCGCGCAAGGGCTTCGCGCCAATTGTTGCGCTCGCGAAACAGATACGCGAAACTTGTTGTATTCTTGTCACATAAGCGCGGATGGAATTGGTTAGCGTTCTTTTGTCGCCGATCGCAAAATAGTGAGCATGATCTTGCCGAACATTGACGCCGGGCCGTTATGATCTTGCTTTGCAGGCTCAGAATTGCCCCAGAATTGTCCTGGGTATCTATTCACCTGGACTGGGCCCCAATCCACAATGGGGGAACCAGTGCACATTAAATCTGGGAGTTTCCTCAACTCAAACTCAGGACGCGATGGCGCTTGGGATGCACCCGTGTCGACATCGGCCCAATGACTAACTCTATGGCCGCAAAGTTGTGGCCTAATTCACGGCCAACAGGGGCGTATTGGCTGCGCGCAGAGCGGGTATAAAGCCGCCCAAAACTCCGACAATCGCAGCAAGTACGACGCCGCTCATCACCAGGTGCGGTTCCAGCGATAGGGTAAAGACCACTTGGGTAAAGCCGCTGCCCAAGGTTGAGGCGCTCAAGCCATTTAGCAAAAAGTAAGCGCCAAGCGCACCGAGAGCGCCCCCGATCACCGAAAGCAACAGGGCTTCAATCATGGTGGCGATGAATGCGGCGAAGCCCGAATACCCAATCGCGCGAAGCGTGGCGGTCTCGCGTGTGCGCGATTCAACGGAAAAATACATCGTGTTCCAGGCGCCAGCGAAAGCGCCGATGGCCATTGTGATACCCAGCGCCCAACCCACGTAAGACAGGTAACGCAATTGATTACCCTGCTCGGCGAAGAATTCGGCTTCAGTCTGCACATCAAGCTGCAAGCGCGGATCATTGTCGACAAATTGCTCGAAAGCATCGAAGCGATCGGAACCTTCCAAGCGCGCACGGATACTCTGATATGATGTTCCGCGTTGGTAGAGGTTTTGAATCACGCCCACATCGGCCCAAAGTTCGGACTCAAACACACTGCCATTCATGGAAAATACACCGACAACGGTCCACGAATTTGTGCCGAGCCGAATGGTTTGACCAGGTTCGAAACCAGCAAATTCGCGCAGAACCGCTTCCCCCACGACCAATTCATTGGTGCCAGGGTTAAACATGCGACCGTCCACCATCGTGATGTTGTCGCGCACCTGATCGGCCAACTCGCCCACGCCGCGTAGCGGCAAGTTGGCCTTGGTTTGGCTGGAGCGTTTGACGCCATCGACAATCACGTAGGATTCTGCCGAAACGAGTGGTCGTCCATTCGGATCGCGCGCCACACCAGGCGCCTCTTCCACAATCCGGACCTGTTCGCGCAAGACAGTTGAGTTGAGTTCCGCGCCCGCGCCCGACCGCAGCAAGACCGCCACGTCGTCAGAGCCGCTCTTGGTCAAGGTGGAAGCGAATCCCGCGCTCATCGCTAGAAACCCGAGCAGGACGCCGACAGCCAGCGCGACCGATAGGACAGTCGCCAGGGACATCCAAAACCGCTGTGGGATGGTTCCCAATGTGAGCCCGGTGACAGCCATTATCTGTTTCATGGCGCTACTCCTTGCCCAAAGCGGTGACGATGTTGGTGCGCATAGCGTTGATCGCGGGGACCAGGCCAGTGATCAGGCCCAGGGTCACCATAATGGCGAGGGCGAGCAATGCGATATCACCGGTCAATGCAAGGCCAGGCAAGAAGCCGCCCACAACCTGCGCCGCACCCGCCACAGCGAGCGCCGCAAGACCTAATCCGATTAAACCACCAAGTATGCTGAGCAACAGCGACTCGCCGAGCACCAAGCGAAATATGCGCGGCGCGGGAAAGCCAAGTGTTTTCATGACGGCGATTTCTTTGGTGCGCTCGCGGATCGCCATCACCATGGTGGTGCCGACAATCACCAAAATCGTGAAAAAGGCTGCGCCAACGACACCTGTAATGATCAGCCGGATATTGCCGATTTGCTGGACGAAAGCGGCATTGAACGCAGCTTCGGTTGTGGTTTCAGTTTCGGCGCTCGAATTGGCGAACAGACCATCGATGCGATCAATGACCTGTTGGTTCACATCCGGACTTTCTGTGGTGACGATCATCCACCCAACTTGATCAGCGCCAAAGGCGCGTGATTCATCGAAAAAATCATAGTTGATCAAAGCATAATTAGTGGGAGTTTGGGCGTCTTCGCCTTCAAATATGGCGTCGATTTGAACTTGGTAGGTGTACGTACCGTCAATATTCTGCCAAATGTTTGAATTAAGGGGTATAGAGTCGCCGATGCTCCAATCGTATTGATCGGCCAAGGCCCGACCAACCACAACTGTAGTGCGATTATTGAGGGCGGCTTGCTTTTGATTCTCAGGCATGACCAGTTCTGGATAGGCATCGAAATAGCTTTCCAAATCCACAGCGAAAGTCTGCACAAAATTGCGAGGATCTTGGTAGTATCCGCCAAACCAGCTGGCAAAGGTCAATCCACTCACACCTTCGACCGAGCGCACTCGATTGACATAGGCGTACGGCAGAGACACGGTAAAGTTAATTTTATTGACCGTAATCAACCGATTTGCCGCGGCCAAATCGGCGCCCGCATTAAAGACTTTCTCCACACTCGCCAGCACCCCAAAGATCAAGAATGCAATCAGGATCGAGATCACCATCAGCGTGGTGCGCAAGCCTTTACGAAACAGATTGTGGCGAATGAGGAAGAAATCACTCATCCCAGGGCCTCCTTGGCCACGAAGCGCCCTTTATCCAAGTGCAGTTCTTCCTTGGCGAATTTCGCTGCCGCGGGATCGTGAGTGACCATGATGATGGTCTTTCCCAATTCATTGTTGAGCAATTGAAGCGTTTTGAGAATTTCATCGGCGGTGTCGCGATCAAGATCGCCGGTCGGTTCATCGCACAGCATCACTTTGGGGTCCGCGACAAGCGCGCGCGCGATTGCCACCCGTTGTTGTTGTCCGCCAGACAATTGGCGCGGCTTGTGTCGCGCGCGATCGGCCAGACCCACAATATCCAGCACGGTCTCCACGCGCTTCTTGCGTTCCTTGCCCGACAGTTTGGTCAACAACAGCGGCAATTCCACATTGCGCGCCGAACTCAGGCTGGGCATCAAATTATAGAATTGGAAAATGAAGCCCACATTTGCAGATCGCCAATGAGAGAGTTTTCCTTGGCTCATGCGATCAATGCGTTGACCGCCTTCAAATTGAATTTCGCCAGAGGTGGGCTTGTCGATGCCGCCGAGCAGATTGAGCAAGGTTGACTTTCCCGATCCGGATGGTCCCATCACGGCAATAAATGCGCCGTGGGGAATGTCCATGGTCAGATCGTCAAACACGCTGATGGTTTCGCCGCCGCGCGAGTAACGTTTGGCCACGTTTTCCAAATGAAACAAAGCGGTGCTCGTCATGGCTTAATCGTCTCCATTGCGTGCTTCGGTGAAGGTCACTTTCGCCGCCATGTCTGGAAGAATGCGCGGATCCAGCTGCTCGAAGGCCACGCGCACTTGAATTGTGCCGCGGCTGCGGTCAGCGGTGGGAATGATGGCGGCCACGCGAGCGGGAATGCGCCAGTCGGGATAAGCGTCCAAAATCGCTTCGGCCTTCTGACCAGGAAAGATCCGACCGATCGATCCCTCATTGACATCCACTTCAATCTCAAGGGAATCCATATCGACGAGTGTGTAGATGCCGGTGCGGGTGAAACCTCCACCTGCCGAAGTGGGCGAGACGATCTCGCCGGCTTGGGCATTTTTATCGATCACGACGCCGGAAAAAGGTGCGCGCACCAAATGTCGCTCCACAAGATCTTGGCGGCTCGCCACATCAAGTTGTGCGGCGGCGGCGTCAGCTACGGCGCGATCAATCTGGGCCACCAAACCGTCGACTTGAGCGGCGACCTCTGTGGCGCGCGCGTCTGCAGTGACATTGGCCGCCAACAGGCGCTCTTCGCGCGCCAGCACGCGCCTGGCTTCGGTCAATTGCGCTTCAATGGCTTTGATCCCAGCTTGCGCCGATCGTACTCTGGCTTTTGCTAATTCCAGATCAATCCGCGCCCGAGCGTCGTCGAGCTTCGCCAGTATTTGACCTTCCTCGACCTCGTCGCCTTCCTCATTGAGAATTTCCATGATCCGACCAGTAATGTCGGAGGATACCGTAGCTTGGCGGCGCGCAGTCACATAGCCAGACGCCACCAAACTCCCAGCGGGGCGACGCGTGGCGGTGGGTGTCGTCGGTTCGGGCGTTGGTTGGGTGGATTGTGCGGCCGGCGCGGTTTGTACTGATGCAGTCGCATCCGGTTGAGAACGCGCATTGGTCCAGAACCAGACACCGCCGCCCGCCAGAGCTGCGACGAGAATCAACGCCGTGGCGAACACGCCAAAACCCACGCCTTGTGTCGTGGCGTTAGCATCATCACGATCGATCGCCAAAGATTTGAGTTTGGACGCTGTATCGTCGTCGGCCATGACGCAAGAACCCCTCGATGCATCTTTACCATCAGTGTGTTGCGATAGCCATTGCTGTTTTGTCCAGTCCCAATACGCTTCTTCGCGCGTTCTCGACCACAAATGTGCTGGCTGAGCTCACGGCGGAAGCGGCCCAAGATCAACCGGTGGTCGGCAAATGCGGCATTATCAGTGGCTGGTGGTTGCGACGTCGCCGGCGATTGCGTTTGGATCGCCTCACGAACATCGCTATGGATTGCCTCAATTTTCAAAGTGAGGAGCGAGGGTCGGGTGGTGACTGATGTACAGGCGGGCAGGGATGCAGCCGTGGAGTTGCTCGAGCGCGCCGTGGCCGGTGACCAGGGCGCCTTTGAGATCGATGCCAATTCAGCAAAGCGCATCCACCAAGTGGTGGTGTTTGGCAGCCGGCGTGACGCACAACTCCGAAAAGTGCTCGATCCGCAGGCGTTGCGCGCGCCCTTGCGCGGATTGTTTACGCACAATCGCAGTTTGAAGACCGCATCGTTTCTGTTGAACGCTTATTTGCACTGCGTGTTTGCCGCCAGGTCGCATTGGGTGGAAACGGCCGGCGAGACATGGAGCCTGAACGGTGAAGCAGAGTCGGAACTGCTGAATGTGTGCATGGAAGATGAGCGTGAACGCGGCCAGCGTCCGGCCAACCAAGTTGGCCTGGCGAGCATCAGTCACATCAACCACGACCATAATGCATGCGCGGAATTTCTGAAGCGGTCGATCCAAGCGCAAACCGATGAGGATGACCTGCGCACCTACCAGGGCGGCGCCCATACCTATTTGCCGCCGCTGGACCTGAATTTTGAATTGGTCGGGGACTACGAGCCTGAGATGGACGGCTTACACATCCATCAATTGCCGGACCTAGCCGCATCCAATCCCGTCATTGTGGCGGTGATGGATGGCGGATACCTCCAGAGATTCGCCGCTGAGCTTGCTGGATCGTTGGCCGCGTTTGGCCGCCAGTCGCTCCATTTTCATGTGATCAATCCCCGCGATGAGGACGAAACCTTGGTGGGCCAATTGCGAGATCAAAATCCTCGATTGTCCATCGGATTCACCAGCGAAGCCAATGATCGGCGGCTCAAACCCTACTATGCCACATGCCGGATGATCCGTGCGCACTGGTTGTTGGAGACCATTGGCCACGACATAGTCATTCATGACGCGGACATCACCTTCCAGCAGGATCCAGCGAACATCTACGCCGGCTGGGAGGAGTTCGATGCCTCCTTCATCAAACGACGGGGGTTTCCTGCTCATGTGCCGTGGCGCACAGTGACAGCCCAAGCCATTCACTTTCGCAACAATTCCCACGGACGAGCGGCCGCGCGGATGCTGTCGCAAACATCGGGACACATGTTTGAGCGATTTGAACATCTGGGCGATACCATGTGGTGGATCGATCAGAACGCCCTGCATTTCACCTACGAGTATTTGCGCCGTGGTCCCACAAAGTTAGGCCAGATCCCGACGCACATTTTGCGCGCCATCAACCATGCGCCCAAAAAGAATTAGCAACCTCTTCGCTTGATCGGCATTGTCGTGACAAGCATGTTGGTGATGGCGCACGTCCCGGACTGGAACCTTCGCCAATCGCTGGAACCCAAATTGAGGAGAGTCCGCGAATGCGTTCGGCGATATCATCAACGGCTTGAGCCAGGTCATTATACTGTTCGTCAGTCAACTTGTGGATGCTGTAAAACAACGGTCCAGTGACATTCCAGTGATAACCGTGTGTTTTGTGGTACAGTACATATGTGCTGGCCAAAGCTTTACCTAAGATGCTCGCAAGCTCTTTGCGGTTTTTCTTCGACACCGAAGTGTTCAACGTTAGGTTTTCTGCTCGTGCTTCCAAAGCTGTGGACATGATATTTGCGTCCCGGGTTAAAAACCTAGAAAGAGGTTCCCGTAGGTCAACCGGCAACGCCCGGGATCGTGAATACGCAACTCAGCTGTGAAACGCGCAAATTCGTCTTTCGGTTCCCCCCGTCCTGACCCCAGGGAAGATGGGCCTGCGCTTGCTCTGTTGGGCGGGCTGGTTCAGTCTGGCGCCAGATTCAAAAATACCGCGCAGCCGTCGCGAGCGCCAAGGGAGACGCGCCATTCATGAATTGGACGAATAAGACCGTAGTGGTCACGGGCGGGCGGCGCGGCATTGGCGAGGCCATGGCTCGTGCGTTCCATGCTGCGGGCGCAAGGGTGGCGATTGCCGATCTTGATGGCGAGGCTGCTGACCAAGTGGGAAAGGCGTGTGGCGGCTTTGGCGCACGAGTGGATGTGGCCAATGAAACCGAACTTGCTGGCTTCATCGATCGCGTTGAAGCTGAGTTGGGGTCGGTGGACGTATTTGTGTCGAACGCCGGCATTGGCAGTTCCGACGGGCCTGATTTTGGCGCGGCCAGCGCGCAAAACGACGCTTGGGAGCTATCTTGGCGGGTCAATGTGATGGCGTCGGTCTACGCCGCGCGGCGGCTCGTGCCGGCCATGATTGAGCGCGGCGGCGGGGTGTTCGTCATTGTCGCCTCTGCAGCCGGATTGTTGAGCCAACTTGGCTCCACGCCATACACCGTGACCAAGCATGCGGCCGTCGCCTTTGCAGAAAGCCTGGCCATTGCGCATGGCGATCAAGGACTTCAAGTGGCCTGTGTCTGCCCGCAGGGCGTGAATACCGATATGGCCAAACCTGTGATGGAAAGTCTTTCGGCGGCGGGTGAAATCATTGAACCTGACGATGTGGCGAGAGAGACGCTCAGAGCGTTGGAAGACAAGCAATTTTTGGTGCTGCCTCATGTGGTGGTGCGCGATTATGTGGCGCTGCGCGCGTCTGATCCTGACCGATTTCTCGGCGGCATGCGCAAAATTCGGCGCGGCCTGATGGAAAAGAACGGCCGTCCTTACTGATGACTTGCGCGGGGAGGCAATAATGACTGACGTGGCTGACAACGCCGCCGTTGATGTGCGCGCCGAAGACGCATTTGATCTTGACGCCGTGGACGCCGAGCTTAAAGCCGCCATCCCTGATTTGCGCGGCCATCCCACGCTCAAACAATTCCCGTCTGGCGCTTCTAATCTGACGTATCTGTTGTCTTATCCCGACCGCGCTTTGGTGCTGCGCCGCCCGCCGCGCGGGGCCAAGCCCAAATCTGGCCATTCCATGATCCGCGAGTTCACGGTCATGAAGGCGATCAAGCCCGCCTTCGGGGCTGTGCCGGAGTGTCTTTACTATGCCGACGACGAGCGATCCGTCATCGGGGCGGAATTTTATGTCATGGACAAAGTCGACGGCGCCCTGGTCACGTCGCAGTTTCCGCCACAATGGGGGTGGGGCCCCGACGACAATCGGGAGTTTTGCGCCCGCTTTTGGGACAAACTCATCGAGTTGCACGCCTTGGACTACGACGCGCTCGGCTTGAGTGATTTTGGCAACCCTAATGGCTATGTGGAGCGCCAGATATTGGGTTGGAACGCCCGCTATGAAAAAGCGCTCACCGCCGATGCCGACCCGTTTGAAGATGTCCGCCAATGGCTCGCGGACAATCGTCCGGCCACGGAAAGCGACCGGGCGATTTTGCATGGTGACTATCGCATCGATAATCTGATCTTGGGCCACGAGCCGCCCCACGAAATTCGTGCGGTGCTCGACTGGGAGATTTCCGCGCTTGGCGATCCGTTAATGGATTTGGGCGCAGCGCTTGCTTATTGGATTGAAGTGGACGACCCGCCCGCTCTTCAGGTGCTCAAAAAGCAACCATCTGACGCGCCGGGCATGTTCACACGGCGGGAGGTCGTGGATTATTACGCGCAAAAGACCGGGCGCGCGGTGGACGACTTCACCTTCTACTTCGCCTACGGGCTCTTTCGGCTCGCGGTCATCTCCCAGCAAATCTACTATCGCTACTACCACAAACAGACGACCAATCCGGCTTACGCCGTGTTTGGCGAGGGCGGGCAAAACTTGGGCCGCTACGTCCGCGACATGATCCGCGAACGCAGTTGAGCTGACGAAGGAGAACACGGATGAGTGAAATGGATTTGGGAGTCAGCGATCGGGTCAAGCCGCTCATCGACAAGGTGCGGCGGATTATCCGCGATGACGCCCTGCCTTTGGAAGACGAGTTTCACGCTGAAGTGGGCAAAGCGCCAGGCGGACGGTTTGCGCTCACCGGACGCCAGGTGGAAATTTTGGAGAGCCTCAAGGCCAAATGCCGCGAACAGGGTCTGTGGAACTTTTGGCTCACCGATTCTGAACGCGGCTACGGCCTCAATACGGTGGAGTACGCTTATCTCGCCGAAGAAATGGGCTGGTCGCCGCATTTTGGCGCGGAAATCTTCAATTGTTCAGCTCCCGACACCGGCAATATGGAAGTGTTTGAGCGCTATGGCTCGCCTGAGCACAAGCAACGATGGCTAGAACCGTTGTTGAAGGGCGAAATTCGCTCAGCTTATCTGATGACCGAGCCGGACGTCGCATCCTCCGACGCCACGAATTTGGAGTTTCGCGCCGAGGAAACGCCCGACGGTTGGGTGCTCAATGGCGAGAAATACTGGGCCTCCGGCGCCGGCGATCCGCGTTGCAAGGTCTATATCGTCATGGCGTGCACCGATCCTGACGCCGAGGCGCGGCACGCCAAGCACTCCATGTTTGTGGTCCCCGCCGATACGCCTGGCATTGAAATCCTGCGGCCCATGACGGTGTTCGGCCATGACGACGCACCGCACGGGCACATGCATATCCGCTTCACCGACGTGAAAATACCCGCCGACGCGTTGTTGCTTGGACGCGGACGCGGCTTCGATGTTAGCCAGGGCCGGCTCGGACCCGGACGCATCCACCATTGCATGCGCGCCATCGGCCAGGCTGAGCGGGCGTTTGAGCTCTTATGCCAGCGCGCAGTCTCGCGCACTGCGTTTGGCAAGCCGCTCGCTCGCCTTGGCGCCAATCTGGACATCATCGCCGAGTGCCGCATGGCCATCGAGCAAGCCCGGTTGCTCTGCCTCAAAGCCGCCTGGATGATGGATCAGGGCGATCAAAAAGCGGCCGCGCCATGGATCAGCCAGGTGAAGGTCGCCGCACCCCAAGCCGCGCTGAAAGTGGTGGACGAAGCGATGCAAATGTTCGGCGGCACGGGTGTGTCTCAAGACACGCCGCTCGCGGCCATGTGGACGGGGCTGCGCACCCTGCGGTTTGCCGACGGGCCTGATGCGGTGCACCGCATGGTCGTGGCGCGTTCGGAGCTGCGGCGGTTCTCAAATCAGGCGTGACGGGTCGCCGAACCTTCGCGCGAGTCCATCTTGGCGCGACGGCCAGAGGCGCTTAACGCACCCGAGACTGACAGATTG
>CAZWVH010000018.1:0-41209 GCA_964636945.1 uncultured Caulobacterales bacterium
TGGGCCCAAAGCGCTTGACCGCCCAATCCCCGCCGCCGGGTGGCAGGGGTGTCACTAACGCTGTTTCTTCTTATACATCGCCAGCATGCGCCGGGTGACCAGGAACCCGCCAAAGATGTTGACGCTGGCCAACGCCACGGCGATCAGTCCGAAAGTTTTCGAGGCCATCGCCGCGTCAGGGTCCGCGCCCACTACAGGACGGGCCGCCGCCGCCAGCAAGGCGCCGACAATGATCACCGAGGACACCGCGTTGGTCACCGCCATCAAGGGCGTGTGCAGGGCCGGCGTCACGCTCCACACCACATAATAGCCCACAAACACCGCCAGCACGAAAATGCTGATTCGCGCGATAAATTCCGGATCCATGGGCCGCCTCCCTGCTCGTGTGTCCTTAATCTACCGGGACCCGGCGTATAGAAGCAAGTGAAACGCAGCGCCGTTGCTGGCGCGGCGACCCGTGCTCAACGCTCTTCGGTGGCGAAAAACACCAGCGGCGCCAATACGATCGAACAAATGTTGATCGCCGCCGCTACGGCCCATTGACCCAGCAAAACATAGCGTTCGGGCGAATCCGCCAGCAACATGGACAGCGCGCCGGTTCGATGCATGGTCAATAGACTTGCGAGGATCTGCACCAGGCCCAACACCCCGCCCAAGCCGACAATCACCGCCAGTACGCGCGCTGCCGTTTTCATATGAGTTTCTCCACGACACCGCCCCACCATTGCGCCGGCGCGGTCATCACAGCGCGCGCCGCGTGCATGCCGTCCTCCGACAAATGCACCAAGCCATACGCCTTTTGAAACCCGAACACCACGCCGCCGACCAAGACAATCATCGCGATCACGCCAATGGCGGTTCCCAAAAACCCGGCAGACGTCAGTCGCGCCGCCAGCCACCATTCGCCGGCCTTGGACGTAAACCCCTCGCGCAGCCGCACCACATCTTTGGGCCCGACAAACGCGCCGGTGGAGGTGGCCAACGTCGTGCCCGCGGCGACGGCGTGGATCAGGGTCGGGATGAAGGTGGAGAGCAGGGTGAAATAGATCCAGTAATTGGCCGGATCGCCGGGCGCAGTGAGAATGCGCTGATGGATCGGCTCCAGCGGCAAAAGCGCATCGCCATGCCGCCCATGGGTGGCGAACAGATTCACGCTCTCAATCACAAAACCCACGGCGAACACCAAGCCCAGCATGCACAGGCCCGCCAGCACAAGGTCCAGCACGGAGAGCCCCAAGCGCTGCAACAACGTCGTCTGCTCCCGGTCGCTCCACATCAACAACCGCCGCGTCAGCCCCACCGAGAAAAAATCAAACACGGCGTTGGTCAGCGGAATGGCGGCGAAGAACACCAGCAGGCCGACAAGGGCCTGCACGGTTTCCGCGTCGTCGGAGACGAACGCCGCAGACACGGTCACCACGCCGCTCGCCAATAGTGCGAGCGCACCGATCCAGGCGATGACGCCCAGAGGCCCGCGTTGGCGCTGAGCGCCAGCGAAAGCGACAGCGCCAGCGACAACGACAGCGCCAGCGACAGCGACAGCGACAACGACAGCGCCAGCGCCAGCGCCAGCGACAGCGCCAGCGCCAGCGACAGCGACAACGACAGCGCCAGCGCGTACGCGTGCATTGTCCTTTTGGATCGCCCGGATCACGAGCATGGGAAACAGTGTGACCATGGCGAGCGCCCAACCGCCGACGAGCCCGCGCTGCACCCAAGTCGGATCATCGGGCAGGCCCAACGCCGCGCCGGCCGGCCCGGCCTCGCTCACCGCGCCAAACGCCAAAAACGCGCTCAAAACCGGATAGAGCACCGCCAAGAGCAGCATGCGGTCGAACAATTGGCCCGACCAGGTGGGCGTCGCCCCATCGCGCGCATTATAGCGGCTCTCGCCCCTGCGCCCTTTGTCATTGCCGACCCAGGCCGCGAAACGCAAAACACCCCGCACCGCGGCGTGATAATACTGCCCCGGCCCTTTGTTCTCGATCCAGCGCGCGAGACCCTCGGTTCCGGCGTCTTTCGGGGCGATCAATTCTTTGCGGATCAGGCCGTGCACAAACCAAAAGGCGGCCACAATCGCTCCGGCCGCACCAAGCAGACCCAACCCAAACTGTTGGACAATATCGACCATGCTCGCCCCCGCGCCTGTCACCTAAACCGGGTAACACACCCGCCTACATAGGCCATAGCGGCCGCCTTATCCCCACCTGCTCCGACCCGCCCCATACTCGTGGCCATCCCGTCGCGAGGGGATGGGATCTTTTTTGCGGGTCAACCTTCCCAGGGTCGGTTGAGACGCCCGCATCATTGCACAGCCTATGGCTGGTGCGAGCAAACGGCTAAGCCACCGCTTCGACAAACCGTTCATGGACGATTTTGCCGTCATGGGTGAGCAGCATGCCTTTGACGATATCGTCGTCGAAATCGGGCGCATAGGGCGCTTGTTCGCCGCCTTCCACCGCCTCACCTGTGATCAATTGAATGAAATTGACCAGGTTCTTGGCGTAGAGCAACGATGCGTCGGCGGCCATTCGACCGGCCAGATTGGCATAACCGATGATTTTGACGCCATGGTCTGTGGTCACCACCTCGTCGGGCTTGGCGCCTTCCACATTGCCGCCCTGGCTGGTGGCCAGATCGACAAGCACTGAGCCTGCACGCATGGACTTCACCATGTCCGCGGTAATCAGGCGCGGGGCGGGCCGGCCAGGGATCAGCGCCGTGGTGATCACCATGTCCTGTTTGGCGATGTGGCTGGCGACCAGCTCGGCCTGTTTCTTTTTGTACTCGTCCGACATTTCCTTGGCGTAGCCGCCGGCGGTTTCAGCGGCTTTGAACTCCTCATCCTCCACGGCGATGAATTTAGCAGCCAGACTTTCCACTTGTTCCTTGGCGGCCGGACGCACATCGGTGGCCGAGACCACCGCGCCCAAGCGCTTGGCGGTGGCGATGGCCTGCAGACCGGCAACGCCTGCGCCCATCACAAACACCTTGGCCGGCGCCACAGTGCCCGCCGCGGTCATCATCATCGGCATGCCGCGTCCATAAACGGCCGCGCCCTCAATCACCGCCCGATATCCGGCCAGGTTCGCCTGGGAGGACAGCGCATCCATGGATTGGGCCCGCGTGATGCGCGGGGTAAACTCCATGGCATAGGCGTCAATGCCGGCCTTGGCGTAGGCGTCCAAACCCTCGCGATCTTTGTACGGATCCAGCAAACCCACCAAAGCTGCGCCGGCGCGCATTTTGGCCAGTTGATCACCTGTGGGCTTGCGCACGGTGAGCACCATGTCCGCCCCCCATACCTCGCTCGCTTCGGCCATCGTCGCGCCCGCATCGGCGAATAGTTCGTCACCGAGGGAAGAACCGGCGCCCGCACCGCGCTCGACCAGCACCTGATGGCCGGCTTTGACCAGTGCTTTCACACTGTCGGGCGTGGCGGCCACGCGTGTTTCGCCAGCCGACGTCTCTTTTGGCACTCCAAGCTTCACGGTCCACCTCCCTTGCTGATCTTTCTGGCTCGCGTGAGCTTATCCGGCAAAAACGCCGATCAGCGAGGCGATGCCAACAAAAACGGCAATGGCCCCCGCCATCAACAATAGGGCCACGTACCAGGCTGTCGGGAGCTTCACCACCGCGCCACCAGCAATGCCCACAACCAGAGTCGCGATCAGCGCCGGCAGCCAACCCATGCCGATGGCGAATACAAGCGTCAGATAAAGAACCGCCACAGCTGTTATGCCCGTGGACCACAGACCAACAGCCATAAAGCCCTGGAAGGTGGATTCTTGTTCACGAATGTTCATGTGTCCGCGCTGATAGTCGGTGTCCGCCATATTGCCCTCGCTCATCGCCTGATGACCGTGCGTCTGATCGCCGGCCAAGTTAAACCGCCAGTGTTGGCGTGTTTGATCACACTTTCAAAGCGTTGGGCAATATGGCTTTGGCGCAAGAGGGCCGGCGTCACGTCGCAGTCACTGCCCGGCGCGCCATGTCTCGAGCACGCTTTCAAGTGCTGCGGTCAACGCAAAGGGTTGATCCAACATTAGGTGATGGCCGGCTTGGGGGATCGAGATCATCGGGCCGGCGCCTTTGAGATTTTCGCGCATCCAGTCCCAACGTTTCTTTGACACCAGACGCGTTTGCCCGGCTCGGAACAGAGCCAGCGGACACTGCGCCTCAAACACAATCTGCGGCCCTAAACTGTCATCGCGCTGGAATTTGATCCACAGCTCTGGATCGTGCGCCCATGTCCATCCCCTGCCGTCTGCGCTTTTGCGTTCGCGCAAGGCTTGGCGCGCCACATAGTCAGCCAAGAACAAATTCTCGCAGGGCTGTTCAGGAATCAACCGAAAGCGAGCCAATGCCGCCGGAACTGTCTCGTAAATTCTGCCCCCTCGGCGCGAGGGTGGCTTGCGTTCGGTGGGGTCTTTTGGCTCGATCGGAATATCGAGGATCGCCGCGCCGGAAAACTGCTGACCTTCCCTGGCGGCCGCATACAAGCAAACGAGCCCCCCAAAGGAATGTCCCACCAAAGCGGGTTTATAGGAACGGTCAAATCCACCCGCAGCTCCGACAACAGCCACGATTTCCCGCGTGAATTGCGGGAGGGAATAGGCGTCGCGATGATCGGAATCGCCCATGCTGGATAGATCAATGGCGACGGGGCGCCATCGGTCGCAGAAAAATGGCGCGATAAAGTCCCACCACCCCTTGTGCGCCAAAGCACCATGGACAAACAAAAGCACAGGTTTCGCGGCCTGATCGTCTGCGCCCCATGCGCGCCACGATATCGTCGCGCCATCAACGTCGATTTGGTGATCGGTGCGGGGCGTCTGCAGGATTTCCCGAAACCAATTGGGTGCGGGAGGGACATTTCCTTGTAAAGGGCGTAAGAGAAACGCAGTTTCGGGCGTCGTCTCAGTAGCCGTCTCGGCTTTTGGCATGGTGCTCATTGGCGTTCGATAAATTCCGTTAACGTCAACGTCAACAGTGAGTTCACTATCGGTTCAGGTATGACGCGACGCAAAATGGTTACACAGTAGGGCGGCTGTGTGATCAAGACATTGGGGGACAGAGGTGACATCAACGCGACAACATCGGCGCAAGCCATTTGAGAATATAGCCCAGTGTATTGTCATGGCATCGCTTCTTGGTGCGACGTCGAGCGGGGCGCAAGTGACTGACCAAGAAGCCCTGGCGTATCAACGGGCCTCGGAATGTGCAGCGCTGTCCACAGTGTTGACTCCCATGGTGAAGTTGGATCCGGGGTATTGGCTTGAACTTGGTGTGTCACCGAGCCGTTTGGAGCTGATTTACGAGGTGCACTCGGCCGAAGCGATTGCTCTGGGAAAGGGGGCATTCGGCTTTGATCAGGCTCAATTGGACCAGGACTTTCGTCAACGCTCCCAAGACTATTGGGCTCAATTCGGTTTTTCTGAACACGCGTCAATCGACTTTAACGAACCGGGCGTCGCTAACGACCTCGTATTGGAAGTCGAGCGCTGCGCTGGTGATGCTGAAGCGGCCGCGTCCGCTGAACATATGTCTGACATGATGGACGAGTGGGACAATTAGATAGCCAGGCGGCTTTTGACGAACGCACTGGACAATGAGATACCGCTCCAAACTAGAGAAATGATTACGCCAAGTTAGCGAACGATCCATGGGCAACCCCCACCCTTACCGGATGTTAGTTGCGTGCGCGGCCCTGCTAATTGTCCTGATGACAGCCGTGTCTGCTCAGGACGACCAACCAGGCGAACCGAGTGAGTCTGACCGTGCGTTCGCCCGCTCCGCGGGCGCCGAATTTGCCTTTGAAATGTTTGAGAAACAGGACCTCAACAAAGAGTGCTACGCAAAGATGTACGCGCTTCTGGTCATCAATGAATCAAACCCCCAGTTTCTTCAGAGCCTTGGTGGATCACCTGAAGATTATGTGACTGCGCTTGAACTGATCAGCGGTGATATGGGGGCGGGCGACATGTTTTTCGAAGAAACGCCGGAAGAAACCAATGCCGAAATCGAAGCGATGACGGCCGCCTATCTCGCCGAAGATTTAGCCCCGCTGTTTTCCGGCACGCCTGAACAACAACAGACTGTCTTGGTGGATGTCATTGGGCCCGATCTCACAAAGTGCACAGCACGCCTTGGCGAAATCCAACGTCTCAATGCGACGATGGATGAGGCGATGGAGCGCGCTCAGTCGCCAGAATAGTCAAAACGGCGGTACTAGTCTGCGCTTAATCTTACGGCGCTCAGCGCTTCAGCTTGCCTTTGGCCCACGGTATCGACATCGAATCCATCGATGCTGTCTTGAAACAACCTGCAAAAGTTCAGTTTTGCATCGAGGTGGAGAAACACGGCGCCCAATCCAATGGCGGCGCGATCCATAAAGACAAACTCGCGGGGAACCCGTACCGGACCGCGCTCCTTGAGCAGTTCGCGCACCTGAAAGGCTTCTTTGCGGCCATATTCGCCAGGTGAAACACCATCGGCCACAGTGCGTTCGCGATCATCCAGCAGTGGGCCGTAAATGAACCGCGCCCACACATTAAGAGCCTCTCTTTGGCCCTGCGTTAACTCGTGAAATCCCCAATTGGCATAGGCGTCGCGCTCTGCATCTTCGTCATTAGCCTTCAGGGCGCGGTAAAGCTTGATCACCCCCTCTACAAAGCGTGGCGGGAATATCCGGATGCAGCCAAAGTCCAAGAGATTGATGACCCTCCCGTCATCTTCCGCCACCGTGTAGTTACCCAAATGCGGATCGCCATGGATTACGCCGTATGCGCCCATGGGCTTCCACCACGCAGCGAATAATGCGCTCGCAATCCGATTCCGCGTGTCTTGGTCGGCCGTCTTGAAATCCAGGACACGGCGGCCCTGAACCCAGGTCATGGTCAAAAGACGCGATGTGGAATGACTTTCCACCGGATCAGGCACGCGCACCGTCTCCACTTCGTCAAGCATCATCTGATAGAGCGCCATGGCCTTACGCTCGCGTTCATAGTCGAGCTCCTCACGTAACCGCGCCGCGATCTCGTGCTCGACCTCAGAGACGTCGATTGAGCGCTCCATCCGCTTGAACAGACCAAGCGCCAAGCGCAATTGACCAAGATCAGCCTCCACCGCGCTCTGCATGTCCGGGTATTGTAGCTTGCACGCGACCTTGCGTCCGTCGTGCAGGGTCGCACGGTGCACCTGTCCGAGCGATGCGGCGTGGGCCGCTTCCTGTTCGAAGTCTAAAAACGTGTCCCGCCAACCAGGTCCGAGTTCTGTTCGCATTCGCCGTTTTACAAAACTCCAGCCCATGGGTGGGGCGTGCGCCTGTAATTGCGACAATTCCTCTGCATATTCTGGGGGCACCAGATCGGGAATAGTGGCCAGTATCTGCGCCACTTTCATCAAGGGGCCCTTGATGCCGCCTAAGGCGGAGCGTAGGGCTCGAGCAGACTTGGAGTCCGCTTCGTCCCCGCCAAAAACGCGATTGAAGCCATACGCTGTGGCCGCTGACGACAATCCCGCACCAACACGCGCGACACGAGCGGTACGCCCCAAGAAAGAATTTTGCTCACCATCGGCCATGGTCGCCTCTCCGCAAACACCATCGCATCAAGACTTAGGTGCTGGGTGCAGATTGGCTAACTGGACTTTGCGCCGCGTGACGTTTGGTCCGACGCCAAATCGTTAAGATCACACGATGACCCAGCAAAACGATAAGAATCCCAGCGTGGACGAGGGGCCCGATTTGCGCGCCCTTTTCCATCCAAATATGATGCAACACCGCCAATGCAGCGGCAGGATAAATCAGCCAATGCAAACGCCGCCACGCCTTTGCGCCCATGCGCTTGATCATGGCGTTGTGCGACGTCATCGCAAGTGGCGTCATCAACACAATCGCCGCCATACCCGCTGTGATGTAGCGCCGCAATACGACGTCATTCCACAGGGCCGATACCGAAAAAAACAAGTCCAATCCAAAGTAGGCAAGCAGGTGTAATACGGCGTAACCAAAGGCGAACAAGCCCACACGCCGCCGGATCAAAATCCAGCCGCTCCACCCAGTCCAATCACGCAAAGGGCTCATGGCCAGCGTGATTAATAACACCCGAATAGCTGTCTCACCCAAGAAATGATGCGTGGCCTCGATGGGATTGAATCCCAGCGCATTTGGTTGGTGTGTAAACAGCAAAACCCACTGCCAGGCGAGCCACAAAGCTGGGGCCGCCAACAGCCAGAACGCCACGGGTTTGGCGACTGATTTGAATCGAAATTTGCGCGCAAAACCCAGCGCCATCAATAGTTCGCCTTCAAGTCCATGCCTGCATAAAGCTCACCGACAGCGTCTGCATACCCATTCAAAAACTCGGTGTCGCGACGCTCAAACAGGCCCCCGCCGATGACGCGCTCGCTGGCCTGGCTCCAGCGCGGATGGGCCACATTGGGATTTACGTTGGAATAAAAGCCGTATTCGCGCGGCGCTTGCTTATTCCAAGCCGTGGGCGGTTGTTCTGCTGTAAATCGAATTCGCACAACAGATTTGATGGACTTAAACCCATACTTCCACGGCACGACAAGCCGCATTGGCGCGCCGTTTTGATTGGGAAGAACCTTGCCGTAAAGGCCTACGGCCATCAAGGAGAGTGGATGCATGGCTTCATCCATCCTCAAGCCTTCCACATACGGCCAATCCAGCACGGGCCAGCGCACACCGCGCATTTCGTCGCGATTGAGGTAGGTTTCAAACGCCACGTACTTGGCCTCGGACGTGGGCTCGAACTTGGACAAGACACGTGACAGCGGCACGCCAATCCAAGGGATCACCATCGACCACGCCTCCACGCAACGCAGGCGATAAATGCGTTCCTCCAGCTGATTGAAATCCACGACGTCCTCGAGCCCAAAAACCCCGGTGTTGTTGGCGAGACCTTCCACCTTCACAGACCAGGGCTCGGTGGTCATGGCGTGGGCGTGCTGGGCGGGATCGCCCTTGCCCGTGCCAAACTCATAAAAGTTATTGTACGACGTTACCGCTTCTTCAGGGGTCAAAGCTGCATCGACAGCAAAATCGGTCCGTTCGTAATTGAGTTCAGCGCCCCCGTTGGGTTCATCCGCACCCGCGCATCCAGCCGTCAGGCTGACGGCGCCAAACGCCGCCGCGCCAGCCATGATTTCGCGGCGACTCCGGTACATGTGTTCAGGCGTGACTGATCTTTCTGGCAACCACCACGATGGTCGATGGCGTATCAACATGCACGTCGCCTCCTCGTTCGAATGTAAGACTAAGTGTAGTTCACGATTGAAATGCTCTCACCCTAAACATAGCAGGCGTCACGCCATCGTGACTTTCCGAGAGCAAAGCGAAACCCACCACCGAACCGCAAAACATTAATGAAATAAGAACGAGAAAAATTAGAATTCTATCGCGAATTAATACAGAATTTACCTTGGTGTCTCAAATAGGTTCAAACAACACCCTGAGTGAGGGTGTTGATCTAGACTGAGCTTTCCAAAGATGACACACACCGTTCTAATCGTCGATAACGACCCGACTCAGCGCCGCATTCTCCGCTCCACTACCGAGCGCGAAGGATTTATCGCCAAAACTGCGGATACTGGTGAGCGCGCAATCGAGATCATTACTCGGGAGAACGTTCAAATCGACGTCGTCTTACTGGACCTTGCTCTGCCTGGCATGACCGGAATCGAAACGCTTGAGGCCGCCAAGGCGTTCAAGCCGAATTTGCCGATCATTGTGGTGTCGTCACAAGGCGGCGTGCAGATTGTGGTGAACGCCATGCGCGCAGGCGCCGATGATTTTCTGGTCAAGCCAGCCAGCCCTGAGCGCATTGGTCTGGGCCTTAGGAGCGCTTTGCAGATTCGCCAATTCTCACCCGAGCAGAAGTCCAAAGCGGCCACCTCCACGGATCAACTCAACACCTTCGACAACATGATCGCCTCTGGCCCCGGCATGACACAAGTGGTGGCGTTGGGTAAACGTGCGGCAAAATCCAACATCCCTGCATTGATTACCGGCGAATCCGGCGTGGGCAAGGAACTTGTTGCGCGCGCCATCCAGGCCGCCTCCGCACGCAGTAGCCGGCCCTTTGTCACGGTGAACTGCGGCGCCATTCCGGAAAACTTGGTTGAATCCACATTGTTTGGCCACAAGCGAGGGTCGTTCACTGGGGCGGCGGCCGACCACGCGGGCAAATTTAAAGAAGCCGACGGCGGTACGCTTTTCCTTGACGAAGTGGGCGAGCTGCCACTCGATATGCAGGTGAAACTACTCCGAGCCCTTCAAGAAGGCGAAATTGACCCCGTTGGCGCCAAGCGCGCGGTCAAAGTGGATGTGCGTATCATCTCGGCCACGAACAAAGACTTGAGTGCACTGGTGGCCACGGGTGCGTTTCGCGAAGATTTGTTTTACCGGCTGAATGTGTTTCCCATTGAGGTGCCGCCTTTGCGCCATCGCGCCGCGGACATTCCAGCGCTGGTTGATCACTTTATTGATCGCTTTAACGCCCAAGAATCCCGTGAGGTAAAAGGCTGCCTGCCGGACACATTGCAACTGCTTAACGCGTATGATTGGCCCGGCAACGTGCGCCAGTTGGAAAATGCGGTGTTTCGCGCCGTCATCCTGGCTGAAGGCGACTATTTGGCGCCGAGTGATTTTCCCCATTTGCTGAGCGCCGTCGATACTGCACCCAATCCGCCATCGGCTGCGCCAACCGAACATGACAGCGTCGCTAATCTTCCACGCGTTCAACACTTCCCTGTGGACGTTTTTGACGATGCCGGGCATTTACGCCCGCTTGAGCAAATCGAACGCGATCTGATCCAATACGCCATCGACGCCTATTCAGGGCACATGTCCGAGGTGGCGCGAAGACTGGGCATTGGCCGCTCAACGCTCTATCGCAAAGTGCGCGAGCACGATCTGGATGTGCGTCACGCCCGCGCGGCGAGCTGATCGCTGATCACGACCAAAACCGGTTGACGAGCCACAAAACACCCCAAATCACCACATTGATGACGATGAGCGTCGTGATGGGCAGGAACACGCGAAAGTTCTCCCCGCCCATCACAATGTCTCCGGGCAACCGGAACCATGGAATCTTTGACAACCAAGGCCATAACAGGCCGGCTGCGACAATCAAAATCCCGATGACAATCAGATATTTGCCCATAATTGCCCTGCGGTCTGTGTCACCTCGAACTCTATATCAATAGTGCGGCTTGCGTGCGCTCGGATTCACCGTTGTCATCCCACCTTGGCGCGGTCGCGATAGGCGTAGGGTGGGCAAAAGCGCAGCGTTGCCCACCATCAAGCTGTGCCATCGGCGTGAAACGGTGGGCCTGGGTTCGACATGCGTTACCCTACTTGGTCCCACTCCCGCCGACCGAATCTTGGCGGTCAGACTAAACCCTTGCCTCCAAAATCATGTTGAACGGCGTTTCAGCGGCGCGCCTCATCTGACTAAAACCCGCTTGGGTCACGACATCGCGCAGCCGCTCTTCACCGGCCTGCGCGCCCAACGCCAGTCCCACCTCTTGGTCCAGTGAAGTCGGTACACAAATCATGGTGGATGCTGAGTAGAACAATCGACCGACGGGATTGAGATTGTCCTCGAGTGACGAACCGGCCATCGGCTCCACGATCATGGCGGCGCCATCCGGCTTCATCATGGTTTTGACATGTGTCATCGCGCCCACCGGATCGCCCATATCGTGCAGGCAGTCAAAAAACGTGACCAAGTCAAAGCCATCTCCGCCAGCTTCAGCAACCGTGCTGGTCTCGAACCGCACCCGGTCGGACACGCCATGCTGTGAGGCATGTTTGCGCGCCTCGACAATCGACGGTTCGTGGAAGTCGATGCCCACAAACTCAGAATTGGGAAACGCCTCGGCCATGATGAGCGTGGATAGGCCGTGTCCGCAGCCAATATCGGCGACACGGGCGCCAGCGTCCAACTTATCTTTGATCCCCTTGAGCGCCGGAATCCACTCTTGGACCAGATGATTGGCGTATCCGGGTCGGAAGAACCGGGCCACGGCGCAGAACAAACATCCAGCTTGATCACCCCAGCCCACGCCATCGCCCGTGCGAAATGCTTGGCTGACTTTCTCGAAGTTATCGCTAGCCGCAGCGGCCGCGGCAAACCCGCCAATCATGTAAACCGGGCTGTCCTCGATGGCGAAGACCATAGCGTACTCTGGTGAAAGCGAAAATTTGCCCGCGGCGGCGTCATAGTCGAGATACTCCGACGCGGCCATCGCCGCGCACCATTCGCGCACATAACGCTCTGAACACCCGCTGCGCCGCGCCAGATCATCGGACGTGGCGGGTCCGTCCTTGTGCAAGCTTTGGAAGAATCCGAGCGCGTCGCCAATGCGCACCAATGGCACACTATAGGCCCCTCCAAGTTCACCCAGCACTTTGCCGACAACAGCGTTCAACTTTTCTTCATTTAATTCAGACATGGTCGCCTCCACCTATCGTTGCAAAAAAACTCAACGATCCCTTCGGTGCTATTTTGCCGAACTTTTACCGTCCGGTGCAAGCCAGGCGGCGAACACAGCAGCGATTGCCGCCCCGACCAATTGTGCACCGATAAAGCCCGGTGAGTCGCTCGGTCTGATGCCGGAAAAGGTATCGGTGAAGGATCGCGCTATGGTCACGGCGGGATTGGCGAAACTGGTGGACGCGGTGAACCAGTAGGCTGCTGTAATGTAAAGACCGACCACCCAACTCACCGTCGCGGGGCGAAACCGGACCGCCAACAAAATGAATAGCATCAAACCAAATGTGGCCACAGCTTCGGCAAACCACTGTGACGGCCCTGTCCGCATGGTGACGGAAGCTTGGATCAGGGCCTGCTCAAACATGGCGTGCGCGGCCATCACGCCCAAAACGCCACCGGCAATCTGCGCACTGACATAGCCCAGCGCCAGCTTTGGCGTGATACGACGTCGAATCGCCATACCTAAGGTCACGGCAGGATTGAAATGAGCGCCCGATATTGGCCCCAACGTCTCGATAAGCACCACCAAAATCGCCCCGGTGGCCACCGCATTGGCCAGAAGCGCCACCGCCGTGTTCGACGGAACAGCGGCCACATCGGCCAAGCGCTCAGCCATAATGCCAGAGCCCACCACTGTCGCCAGAAGCAAACCCGTGCCCAAGGCTTCAGCGCTCAGCTTGCGCCAAACGTCAAACTGCATGCCAGCCCCCGCGATTGTACCTACGCCGAAGCCGATTCGGCTTGGCGATGTCTTTGACCGATGCCGGCGAGCGCGGCCTTCAGTTCATCATTGGAAAGGCGCTCCCAATCGAGCACCAGCATATCTTCGATCCGTGATCTCAGGCGCGTATACGCCACCCCAAACGCCCAGCGCTTCTCGTCATCGTCGCCGACGACCGCGGCGGGGTCTGGCACTCCCCAATGGGCCGATACCGGATGACCTGGCCAAACAGGACAGGTCTCGCCCGCCGCGTTGTCGCATACAGTGATGATGGCGTGCATTTCCCGCGCGCCGGGTCCCGCGAACGCCTCCCAGCTTTTGGACGACAACCCTTGAATGGAATGGCCGTGCCGGGCCAACGTCTCGATCGCCATGGGATGCGGATTCGTCTTGGGCTGTGATCCGGCGGAAAATCCAGCAAATGCGCCCTCGCCCAAGGCGTTGAGTGTGGCTTCAGCTAAAATGCTGCGTGCGGAGTTGCCGGTGCATAAAAACAAAACATGACGCATGACCTTACCTCATTGCCAGGGCGTTGATCTGCGCATACGCGGTTTTTCGCCGATGGAAAACTGCCATGGCGAATATTTGCCGAGATTGTCGCTATTGCTCTGACCCAATCGCCTCGCTTAGGGCGTCAATCGCGGCAAGCCGGTCGATCGCATAGGCGCGCGATTTTGGGTCTGGGTCTTGCGCGGCGGCAATGTCGTAGGCGGCGCGAACAGCGGCAAGAGCGCGACGATCAAGCGCCTCGGGCGCATCGGCCCGCGCCATGGTTTGCAGCAAAAGCGAGTCACCCAACCACCGCGCCGCATCAACGCGCCCACCCAGCAGTGCAATGCGCCACCAGCGTGCGCTTTCCGCGCGATCGGCGCCCTCCACTTCACCGGTCCAGATGAGCGTCCCCAGCAAAAACGCGGCGTTGGCGTGGTTCTGGGTGGCGGCTTGCTCCAGCCAGTTCACTGCCGTTTCGACATCTCGGTCCACCACTTGGCCAGCGACGTAATACTCACCCAGATCGAATTGGGCGTCTCGATCGCCAGCATTCGCCGCCGCGCGGCACAAACCCAAGCCTTGGACCACATCGCGCGTTACGCCTTCACCGCGAATATACATATTGCCCAATGCGCATTGTGACCGGGTGACGCCCAGCCGCACGGCCTCGCCATACCAACGCGCCGCTTCGCCAAAGTCGCGATTTCGCCCCACGCCGGTATAAAAACAACTGGCTAGGCTGTGCGCGCCAATGCCGTCTCCGCCTTCAGCGGCCTTGGCGAAGTAATCACAGCCACGCACATGATTTGCGGCGGCGCCGCCAAGGCCAAGATACGCCACCTCTCCCGCCAGACGCGCAGCCTCAGCGTCGCCCTTGTCAGCAGCCTCGACAAACAAGCTCAGTGCTTGTGCGCCTTCGCCGGCATTGAGCGCGGCCCGACCCGCCTCGCGAGTGGTGTTGTCTTGTGCGCCAACGGGATGCACGCCAAGCGCAATCACGACCAGACCGGCCGCCAAACGAGCAAATGTTCTCATGGCGGCAATCTACGCCACCAAGTTCGTTTCGCGCCACATCAAAGCCCACAAGCACGCTCACGTCTTCGCCGGAATTCCTGGGCTCGCGCGTGAAAACCGTGTGGGTGCGCAGCCGCCCAGCCGCATTCACGGGGGAATTCATGCTTCGACTTCCAATGACGTTCAGCCTGGTCACCGCGGGGCTCGGCGCGAGCCTGTATGCAAGCAGTGCGTTTGGCCAAGACAGCCCCTGGTTCACCAGCGTTTACGGAGGCGCTACCGTCACTGAACGCGATGATGGAAACTCCAATGACCGCAGCGAAGGCCAGTATTTGGGCGTCTCCGCCGCGCGAGACGTGGGGGCGGACTGGTCATTAGGCATGGCCATCGACGCATTCGCCACTGACGCCGACATTGATGGCGCACCGGACATCACCACCGACGGAGCCTCACTCACCGCCTTTGCCACATGGTTCAATGGGCCATTTTTCGTTGACGGAGCGGCCAGCATTGGAACCGAAACACAGGAATTCACACGCCTCGCCGCCAACCCAAATCTGGCGTCGCGAGAAACCAATGGCGCAGCCTATGGCGTAAGCCTTTCGGTAGGCTCCAATTTCGCCATGGGCGCTTGGTCGTTAAGCCCCCAACTTTCGATGAGTTTCGATACCGCATCGTTTGACGGTGTGTTCATCGAAACAGAAAACGTCCAACTGAACAGGGACGAAACACTGAATACAATTTCAGCTGAAGCAGGGGGCAGCGTTGGACTTTTGGATGGCGCAATCCGACCCGAAGCCAGCGCCTACTTGGTCTATATCGCCGCCGACACCGACAGTCTTTTCGGCCAAAGGCTCGTCAATTCGCCGGGGTCCCGTACACAACTCATCAGCAGCAATGACGAAGAGTTTTGGCTTGACCTGGGCCTAGGGATCGCCGCCGATCTGGGAGACATGGCAACGCTGCGGCTCAGTGGGTACACGTCCGTCGCGCGCCAGGATGTGACATCTGGCGCCATTAGCGTGTCGCTCAGTCGGTCTTGGTGAGCATCATTGCTGAGCATCATTGCGCCGGCGCGCGCGTGTAACGGATCAGCCAAGCGTCCCGCCAGGGCTCTTCGTCACTGTCACGCGTCTGCCAACGCCAGACAAACGCGTCCGCGGTCACGTCCTGCCAAATCATGCGCGACCGTCGGACATCATCGGTATGACGCACGGTTTCGAGCACAAACTCAAACTCGTCGTCTGGACCGCCAGGCCCGCCAAGTAACGCGTAAATCCCGCCATTGTCGTCCATCCACATCTGACGCCATTGGCCCAATTGAGAATCATAGGCGGAAATCGAAACGCCTCGCAAAATCTCGGACTCAAAGCGTTCGGTGATCACACAATTGCGGTATTCGTCCTGGGTGATCGAGTTGGTTCCTCGCCCCACTTGATCGTCGCTGACATCCCACTGGGCATTCCATTCACCGACCCAAAAATCGAGCTGATCATAGGGCGCGTCGTCACAAGGAACTTCGTCCGCTCCCGCGCTCAGCGGCGCGTTCAGCACAAAGGCAAAAGCGATCAATGCGTGTCTCATAAATGCATGCTAGCCGATCAACACCGGACGCAAAAGGAAGAGGCGACCAACGCCGCCTCTTTCGCCGTGAATGCAATCTGGCTGCAAATACGAGGGCCGAGGGGTTAAATCACGCGCTCGGCCAGCATTTTTTTGATCTCGCCGATTGCTTTTGCGGGATTGAGGCCCTTTGGACACACCTGGGCGCAATTCATGATGGTGTGGCAACGGTAGAGCTTAAATGGATCTTCGAGCGCATCAAGCCGCTCACCGGTGGATTCATCGCGACTGTCGATCAGCCAGCGATAGGCCTGCAATAGCGCCGCAGGTCCCAAGTATCGATCACCGTTCCACCAATAACTGGGGCATGACGTGGAGCAACACGCGCACAAAATGCACTCATAAAGCCCATCGAGCTTGTCGCGATCGCCTTGTGACTGACGCCATTCTTTTTCAGGCGTTGGCGATTCGGTCTGCAAGTAGGGTTCGATATACGCGTGTTGAGCGTAAAAATTGGTCAAGTCGGGAACGAGATCCTTGACCACCGGCAGATGCGGCAGCGGCGAGATTGTGATCGTTCCAGAAAACTCGTCCCACCCCTTCGTGCAGGCAATGGTGTTGCGCCCGCCAATGTTCATTGAACACGAGCCACACACACCTTCCCGGCACGAACGGCGGAATGTCAGCGTGGGATCAATTTCATTTTTAATGTGGATCAATGCGTCCAACACCATCGGGCCAATCTTTTCGGCGTCCAACGTGTAGACATCCCAGCGCGGATTGCCGCCAGCCTCCGGATCATAGCGATAGATTTTGAACGTGAGCGCCGACTTCGCCTCATCTGGCTTAGGCCAGTGCTTGCCAGATCTGACCTTTGAGTTCCTCGGCAGTGTGAGTTCGACCATGAGTGACGCCCCGCGCTAAAAGTTCGTGACACTTATGAACATAAGCCGACCCGTCCGCCAACCCATTCGTGCGTCAGCGGGCCGCATCCCAACCACCGCGTAATGAAGGGCGCGGCAGTCCGCTAAACGACAGGCGCAATCCGGCTCTCCAAGCCGGTCACCAGCCGCAAAACAACAGGATAGCCTTTTTCTTGCGGTATGCGCGCAGCCAGCCCCTTTTCCACCAGTGCTTGGTGGACATCCGCCAGCTTGTAACACGGCACATACATGAAGGCGTGGTGTTCTGAATGGTAGTGAACCCAATAGGGCGCGATGAAGAGGCGCTCCCACCAACTGGCGTGCACTGTGCGCGCATGGGCCAAGGGATCCTCGCTATAGGGCAAACACGCGTGCTCGGCGATGTTGCGGATGCGCGTGACAAATGGGAACCACGTGGCCAGCGCCACCAGCCAAACGCTGGGATAGAGCCACCAAAAACCGGCCAGCGCGAAACCAGAAAATATTACGGCATTGACGATGAGATGATCGCGGAGAGCGCGATTGCTGGCCAAAACTTCAGCCTGCTTTGCCGCCCCGGCGCTCTTAGCCTTGAGCGCCAGCACGCCGGCCAGCCGCTGACGAAAGAATGTTTGGCCCGTCAGATCACGAACAATCTTTCGGCGCAAACTCGCCGGCGTAACCGGGAAATTCTCCACCAGGGGGCGATCGGGATCAGAGCTTTCCTGAACATATTTGTGATGCTGAAGATGATAGTTGCGATAGTCGGCCAGCGCCGCACCCACCGGCGCTGCGCACAGCCAATGGCCCAGCCAATCATTGACCTTTCGATTATCGTGCAGTCCACCGTGCGCGGCCTCGTGCATCAAGATGGCCAATCCCAGCTGTCGCGCTCCAACAATCATCACTGCGAGCAGCCAGGTGAGCGGATTTGTCCACCACGCAAACAACGCACAGGCGCCAATGATCAAAACCCAGGCATGAATGATGAGCGCTGGCCCTTTCCAGGCTTCGCGCCGCGAGAGGTTGGACCACTCCTCATTGGTAAATACGTCCTGGGGACGCAGTCGATTAGCAGCTTTCATGGGCCAAATATAATACTGATTTGGGCGCATGTCCCCCCGATGGATTCATGCGCGCGAGGCATACCGAAGTGACCATGTTCAGATCAAATGACTATGTGGGGGTTCAATCGGCCGCGCGGCGCTTTTCCTTGCGAATAAAAAGCTTAAGCCCCGACCAAATCGAATCGACCGCACACACCTTCACGTCAACCAGGTCTAGGGGGAACGCAATCTCGCGGATGATGTCTTCCGTGATGTCGCTGGAGAGTTTTGACGCCTTCTTTGGCCACGACACCCAAATCATGCCCGATTGGGCGATAGTCTCGCGAGCGAGAGGCAATTGGCGTTCCAGCTCCGCGCGCGCTTTGACGAACAGGTGGACAAAGTCGTACCGGCCATGCGCCTCCAATTCCCCCGCTATGCTGTGGAAATTGGCCGAATGGCGAAGCGCCGCGTGCTCATCGGGGATCGCGACAAAACATGCCCGCTGACCGTCTTTCAGCCCCAGCTTCTTCGGAAGCGGCGTACCGGAGTATCCTGATTGGCTCACCATGGGCGAATTGGCGCTCACAGATCGGGCTATTCAACGAGAGTGCGGTTTGAGGCCGTGCACGTGTTGGCGCCAAACTCAAGACATCAATGCGTTGGTTGGGCGATTTGCGCGATATTGCCGTCACGAGGACAACACTAAAATCCACCCTAAAGCGGCGGCTCGCCCCTCAATAGACCCTGGCCTTGGGTTCGATATAGGCGATGTCGTTGGTCATGGTGTAGGTATGCACCGGGCGATAGTCGATGCGAACCTTCCCATTCTCATCCACCCAAGCCAATGTGTGCTTCATCCATTCGCCATCATCGCGCTCTGAGTAGTCCTCGCGCGCATGCGCGCCTCGGCTTTCCTGGCGGTTGGCTGCAGACGCGGCGGTCGTGGCCGCATTGGCGAGCAAATTGTCGAACTCGAGTGTCTCGATGAGGTCAGTGTTCCAGATCATGCCGCGGTCTTCCACGCGCACATCGGGAACGCCCTGATAAACCTGAGCAATGCGCGCCACACCTTCATCCAACACCTCGCCGGTGCGAAACACGGCGCAGTTTTCCTGCATGGCGCGCTGCATGCTCAGGCGCAACTGCGAGGTGAGCGTGCCGCCATTGGCGTTGCGGAACTTATCCAGCCGGGCCAGATGACCGTCGGTTTGCACATCGCGGATCTCAGGCTGTGACGATCCACCTTCTGTGGATTCACCCAGATGCAGGCCGGTGGCGCGGCCAAACACCACCAGGTCAATCAGCGAGTTCGAGCCAAGCCGATTAGCGCCATGGACCGACACACACGCAGCCTCGCCCACTGCATACAGCCCCGGCACAACAGCGTCGGCGTCGCCGTTGAGCTTGGTCAGCACTTCACCGTGATAATTGGTGGGGATGCCCCCCATATTATAGTGCACCGTCGGCAGAACCGGGATGGGCTCCTTGGTCACGTCAACTCCGGAGAAAACACGGGCGCTTTCAGAAATGCCAGGCAGGCGCGCATGCAATATGTCCGGATCCAGATGGTCCAAATGCAGATGAATATGGTCTTTGTTCGGCCCCACTCCGCGTCCTTCGCGAATCTCAATTGTCATGGACCGCGAGACCACATCGCGCGAGGCGAGGTCCTTGGCGCTGGGCGCATAGCGCTCCATGAATCGCTCACCCTCAGAGTTGGTGAGATACCCGCCTTCTCCGCGCGCGCCTTCCGTAATTAGGCAACCAGCGCCATAAATCCCGGTCGGATGAAACTGGACAAATTCCATGTCTTGGAGCGGCAATCCAGCGCGGGTCACCATGGCGTTGCCATCCCCCGTACATGTGTGGGCCGAAGTGCAAGAGAAATAAGCCCGGCCATAACCGCCAGTGGCCAACACAACTTTTTGCGCGCGGAATCGATGCAATGATCCGTCATCCAGCTTCCATGCGGTGACGCCGCGGCAATGACCTTCCTCGTCCATGATCAGGTCAAGAGCGAAATATTCGATGAAGAACTGAGTGTCGTTTTTCACCGCCTGGCCATAGAGCGTGTGCAAAATCGCATGGCCTGTGCGGTCGTCTGCGGCACAGGTGCGCTGGATGGGCGCTTCACCATAGTTCTTCGTCATGCCGCCAAAGGCGCGCTGATAAATCTTGCCGTCCTCGGTGCGCGAAAAAGGCACGCCCCAATGTTCCAGCTCGTAAACAGCGGCTGGCGCGTTGCGGCACAAATATTCAATCGCGTCCTGATCGCCCAGCCAGTCCGACCCCTTCACGGTGTCGTACATGTGCCAGCGCCAATCGTCCTCGCCCATATTGCCGAGACTGGCCGAGATGCCGCCTTGGGCGGCCACCGTATGCGAGCGTGTGGGGAAGACTTTCGTGATGCAAGCGGTCTTCAGCCCTGCCTGAGCTGCGCCCAAGGCGGCCCGTAAACCTGACCCGCCAGCACCCACCACAACCACGTCAAAGGTGTGGTCGATCCATTCATAGGCATTGGAAGCAGGTGCGGACATAATTTTCCCTCACTGACGCCGGATCACGCCGCTGACAACGCGACGAACAACACGGAAAAAACGCAGACAAACCACATGCTGATCGCCGCAAATGTATTCAACAACAGCAAAATGATCTTCGTACCTGAACTATGAATGTAGTCTTCCACGACCACCTGAAGCCCAAGACGCATGTGATAAAACGCCGCGCTGACCAGAGCGATGAGAATCACGGCGTTTACGGGATCGGCAATCCAAGCGCGCGCGTTCAAATAACCGGGCTGGAAACCAAACAGGATCTGAATCAAAAATACGGGGACCAAGACGACCAGGGCAACAGCCGTAACGCGCTGCGCCATCCAATGGCCAACGCCGGCTTTTGCAGCGCCCAGTCCCTTTGCCGTTTTTCGAGGGGTTCGGAATACTTCAGTCATATCGTGCCCCTATGTTGATGCGGATGAGAAATCGAGCGTGTAGGCGGCAATCCAGATGGCCACCGTGACGACGACGGCGAACACGATATTGAAAATGCTCATCGCGTCGGCGAAACGCGGCGAATACCCAGCCCCCGCATCCCAAAACAAGTGTCTCAAGCCATTGGCGAAGTGATAAATGAGCGAAAGCGTAAACCCAAACAAAACCACTTGGCCTAATGGGCTGAGAATGAGCGTTTCCATGAACGCATAGGCCTCTGGCCCCACGGCAATGGCCGCGAGCCATATTGTGAGCATGAGGCCGCCCAAAGCATTACCCACACCGGTCATACGATGAAAAATGGAACTGGCCATGGTGGGATGCCACCGCCAAACTTGAAGATGTGGAGAAAGCGGCCTCGTCTCGTGCGCCTTGTCGGCCATGGTAACGCCCTCTTGCAGCAATCGTGAGCGGACGGTAGACGGCTTCGCGAACGCGTCAAGGCATATGTCGCCGTCGCACGCACCATAATGAACAGTCCCGACGCGAAAGTGTTACCTCTTGCCCCCGGTCAGAGCATCGACTTTTATGACCTACGGGTGCGAGGCTTAGCGGGGCTATCTCATGAGCGACGATTTTGATGCTGTGGCGATCGACCCAGATAACGGGCAACGCCGCAAGTGCGTGGAAAAACTCCGACAGGGCGTGGCGGTTTGGAATCAGTGGCGACAAGCCAACCCAAATGAAAAAATCGTTTTGTCTGGAATCGATTTTAATAAAACATTCGAGAATTCTGCGGTGTGGAAAGAATTTGCGGTCATCGACGAAGAAGATGGCGAAGGGGAGCTCGATCCGGCCAATAGTACTGACAACACGACCGGCCAGAACGATCTGGGGATCACAGAAAACGCTCGTAAAAAGAAGGGTGTCAAAATATCAGAGATAAACCTAGAAAATGCTGACTTGGAGCTATCAATTCTTCGCGACGTGCGCCTTCGTCGCGCAAATCTAAAAAACGCCAACCTCTCGCGCGCCAAGTTGAATGGCGCACGTTTGTCCGGCTCCGATATTACGGGCGCCAATTTCGAACGCGCCACGCTCGAAGAGATGCGCGTGCGCGGCGTGACGTATAAACGCAGTAAACTGGCTGGAAAATGTTGGGGCGTGCGCCGCGCTGAGAGCATTTCGGGCAATGCGCGCTTTCGCCGGGACGTGATCGATCAAGACTATCTCGACGCGCTTGCTAAGGATTTAGAGTATTCGCAGCCAGGGGCGCTAACCCCATTTCAGCGAGCGGGCATTGAACGCGGCGAGCGCAAAGCGCCCCACATTTTGGCCAGGCTTGCCGCTTGGCCTTGGGCGTATCTGAAATGCCTAATGAGCGAGACGAGCCTTGCGGTGGCATTGCTGGCGGCGCTGATTGCCGCCATTGTCGGCTCGCAGTCTCTACAAGCTCTCGGAGAATTCTTCGCGCCCGAGCGATATCAATACTTGGCCATTGGCGGAGTGATTGGGTTGCTACTGGGGGCATACTTCAAGAGCTGGTACGGGCGCTGGACCGGCCACATTCTTTGGCGCGCCCTCGATTACGGTCGTGATTGGGACAGGGTCGTGGTCATTGCGGCGATTCTGATTGGCTTTTTTGGCTCCGCATATCATCTGCTCTCTCCCGACCACATTGCGCTATACTCGGGCGCTGACGGCCGCGCTATCGCTGACGACGAGCACTGGTTTTACCCTTGGTTTGTTGCGGCCATGGGCTTTGCGACACTTGGCATCGCCGATGTGGCCCGTCCAATCACGGGCCTGGGTCAGTTGGTGATGATCAGTAATGTTCTCGCGGGCTTTACCACCTTTGGATTGCTGTTGGCGGTGCTGGGCAATGTTTTTGCCCGACGGGCGTAGTCCACAGGCCAAACGCCTTGATCCCTAGCGAAAGCGGACAGAATCACGGCTCTGTGCCCTGAGTTTTGCACAGGGGGTGTGGATGAGTTTTACGTTCGCCAGTTGGAATGTGGAAGCGTTTAGGGGGGACAACATCAAGCGCCTCGAAGCGCTCACAGCGTGGTTGGCCTACGCCCACCCTGAACAAAAACCCATTGATGTATTCGGGATTTTGGAGGTGGAAGGCGCTCAACTGCTCGGGCTCGCCCAACGCTATTTTCCTGATTACGATTTCTTTCTCACCGACGGTCAGCAGAACAAAGAAATCATCATCGGCGTGCGACGCGACACGTTCGCTCAAGTGACATTCACCCAGCGCCGAGAATTCCAGGCGGGTAATGTTTATATGCGACCGGGCTCCCTGGTGTCGGTTCGACCCAAGGGAGCTGTAAGCTGGGTGCATCTGTTGTTCCTGCACGCCCCAGCTATGAGTGACCCAGACGGCTTTGGGGCCCGGATGAAAGTGTTTGAGCATGTCGGCCGGCTCAAAGCGCTGTTCGATAAAGGCGAACAAATGGCCACGGGCGATCCTGAAGCCGAGGCTCAAATCATCGCCCTGGGCGATCTCAATACGGCTGGCCTGCGCTACCCATCTCAGCGCAAGGGAGATCAACGCGTCACCAGCGAGGACGAGATCGCCTCACTGGAAACGCTCACGGGCCTCTCGCTCATGTTGAAAGGCGCCGACGAAACCTGGACGGGCGGACGGGGCGAATCCGACCTTGATCACGTCTTGATCTCCAATTCGGTGAAACTGCGCAGCTTCGGTCGGCGGGACGACGGAAAGACCTATTCGGTTGCAGTGCGCGGCTGGCCTGAGCTGGAGGGATCCCAACGTAAGAATTTTGCCGAAAACATTAGCGATCATGCCCTGATCGTTGGCGAAGCGATTTATGATGAACAGGAAGATCGTCCCTTGGAGGCCCCAAAGAAAAAACGGGGGTTCTTTGGCCTGTTCGGCGGTCGTTAGGGCGCCTGCCGTTAGACGTCGCTAAGTTGGAGAATGCGTTGAGCTTCATCAAGGTGAAGCCGTTCCACCATTTGCCCGTCCACGGTAATCACACCCGGTTCAATCATTGTTGGCGTGGCAAACGCGGTGACAATCTTGCGCGCCCACATCACCTCGTCTTCGGTGGGCGCGAACGCACAATGGCACGGTTCAATCTGCAATGGATGGATCAGGGATTTGCCGTCAAAGCCAAAATTGCGCGCCTGGCGCGCCTCATGGGCAAAACCCTCAACGTCTTGGTGAGCATTGAACACTGCGTCAATCGCCGCCAATCCAAATGCTCTGGCAACCAGCACCAACTCAAACATGGCGGATTCCATGATACGGCGTCGTGTCGGAGCGGGCAGCCGCATCTCCTTGCCCAAATCATTGGCGCCCAACATTAAAGCGGCCAATCGGCGCTTCACCCCAAGCTCCGCGATGGATTTGAGATTCAATACGCCCATCGGCGTCTCAATCATCGCCCAAATTGCCATGCCGCGCCGCACATGATTAGCGTCGAGCGCCGCGCACAAGCTCGAAATGTCCTCAGAGTTCGAGACCTTCGGCAACAGGATTGCATCAGGCCCCGCCGGCGCAACAACCTCCAAATCCGAAACGCCTTGATGAGTGTCGAGCGGGTTGATGCGCACGACGACTTCTCGCTCTCGCAATCCGCCCGAAAGAATGGCGTCGCGTGCAGCGGCCCGTGCGATGCCTTTGTCGGCTAAACTTACTGCATCTTCGAGATCGAGCACCACCACATCAGCGTCCAGGGTCGCAGCCTTTTCGACCGCCCGCGGATTTGAAGCAGGGAGAAACAAGACCGAACGACGCATGCGCGGTAAGGACATTCGTCAATCCTTATGATTTCTTTCGTGACCGGAGTTCGGAGAATGGAGCGTTCGGCCCATCATGCCAACCATTGTTGCAATTTCATCTTGGACGGCGGCGTCCGCCGTGGGCTTGGCCGCACAGTTGCCAGCCTATTTCTCACGGTCACTCCATACGGTCGCCATACCCACAACGGTGCTGGGCGTGAGACCGGGGCTAGGACGCCCCACCGGCGGGGGACCCGTTGAGCCCTCGGTGTTTAGCTCAGCGCTTGACGCGGCGCTGAGCGCCATTGGCGAACAGAGCTCCATATGGATTCAATCGGGATATTTCGCCGATGCTGATCAAGTCAGCGTGGCGGCGACGGCGTTATCCAATTTTCGCAAGCAGCGGCCAAATGTATGCATAGCCATTGATCCGGTCATGGGCGATTGGCAGACCGGTCTCTATGTGTCCGAACAAACAGCGGCGAGGATCGAGAAACATTTGATCCCCTTAGCCGATGTGGTCTTGCCCAATGCCTGGGAGGCCCAACGCGTTACGAAAGTCGAAATTGCGACGCCCGCCGATGCAGTGAAGGCTGCCAGCGCCTTACCTTGCGCGGCCGTGATCACGTCCGTACCCCGTGAGGATCGGCTCGGCGCAGTGTATGTGGATCGGACTCAGGCTTGGTTTGCGCACGCGCCGTTTCTCGGTCACGGAATTCACGGCGCGGGCGATCATTTCACCGCCGTATTTGTCGCTGAGCGGGCTCGCGGCGACACCCCTCGCGAGGCTTTGATCAAAGCCGTGGCTTCATCGCACGATGCGGTGGAGCGCGCCATTCAACAGTCCCAACATGATGTGGTGCTCGATTTGGGCCCGCCCTCACAAGACGACGTCATCTGTGAGGCTGTCAGCGTCGGGTGAACTGGCAGGTCGTGCATCTAGACGAAGTCCGCACGCCAGCGTATCCCGCTTGGCATGACCGATACTGAAATGATCACCGGCTACGTGGCTCCGGATTTCGAACTTGTACACGACGCCTTGAGGAAAATTCTCAATACTGGTGCGGAGTCTGGCTGCCAAGTAGCGGTGACGATTGGCGGCGACATCATGGTCGATTTGTGCGCGGGGCATATTGACCGAGAACAATTGACGCCGGTCACGCCTCGCACGCTCATTCCAGTGTTTTCTGTGAGTAAAGCGGTTAGCGCCCTAGTGGTCGCCAGCATCGTCGAGGAAGGCGTGTTTGATTATGATGATCCGGTTGCGGATCATTGGCCAGAATTTGCCGCCCACGGAAAAGGCCGTGTCACGGTCGGCCAAATGCTGTCTCACCAAGCAGGCGTCCCTGGCATTCCCGATAATTGGGAGGCCCGGGACTGGTATGATTGGGAGCGCGCCACGGCGCGCCTCGCGGCCCTGGAGCCCTTGTGGGAGCCAGGCGGCCAATCAGGCTACCACGCCATCAGTTGGGGCCACTTGGCCGGAGAACTGGTGCGCCGAACCACTGGCGCCACCATTGGCCAACATTTGCGCCAGCGATTTGGTCAGCCCTTTAGCCTTGATGTGTGGATCGGCTTGCCGGAGAGCGAGTTTGGTCGGGCGGCCAACCACCGCAAACCGTCAAAGCCACCCAATCTGGGCGAGCTCAACACGCCGACCCAAATTGCTTTTCTCAAACCCTGGTCATCGCCGAGATATGGTCGCGGAGACGAACACGCATGGTTGTCGCGTGAAATCCCCGCCGCAAACGGCCACGCCACTGCCGCGGCATTGAGCGTGCTCATGCAGCCCTTGGCCTTGAAGGGGCGGCTGAAAGATACCCAGCTTCTGGGGCCGGCAACGCTTGACGCATCCATGGCCGAGCGCATCGCCGGCCAAGACCTCGTCCTGCCCTACAATTTGTCATGGGCGGCGGGTCTGATCAGAAACACCTCCGAACCAGCCCGTCATTATTACGGACCGGGCTCGCATGCGGTGGGGCACACAGGCTCGGGCGGATCGTGCGTCCTGGCTGACCCTGACACCGGGCTCACCTTCGCCTACACCACGTTGAAGCACAGCCCCGCGCTCGTGGAGGATGACAGAGCGAATACGCTCATTGCAGCAGTATATGATTGTCTTTGAATCAGAATATCCGTGAACGACGAAACAGAGCCTTAGGCCGCCATCACTCGGTTCACTTCATCCACCAACTCACGCAGATGAAATGGTTTCGACAAGACGGTTGAATCATCCGGCGCCGTATTCGCGGCATTCATGGCGACCGCAGCAAAGCCTGTGATGAACATAATCTTCATATCAGGGTGGAATTCTGCCGCGCGACGCGCCAATTCGATACCGTCAACGCCAGGCATAACGATGTCAGTCAAAAGCAGATCAAATACGTCTTCAGCTTCTTCCAATGCGTCTAGGCCCGCCTCGCCATCCGCACAGGCGATCACGGCGTGTCCCGCGCGCTCTAGCGCCTTGGCGAGAAAGCCCCTCATTGAGGGATCGTCTTCGGCGAGCAGAATTTTGGCCATGGAGTTCACTCGTTGGACTGATTACAGTTCGACTTTCCCATGTAATAGTAAACCAGCTCTGAAACGCACGGTCACTTGGCGAAACCGCGAAGAGCCGCCACATGACTTTGACGCGGAACCGCGGGATGATCAAGGTGATTGCGACGCCAATGACGCCGTACAACGCTGACCGTTCCAATATCCCGGTGGATTTGATCGCGCCTCAGTTCGATCCTTCGCCCATTGTGTTCGCCTCGCCTCACTCAGGTCGAGAATACACAGACGCTTTTCTGGATCAATCTCCCCTTACGCCCCTTGAACTGCGATCTTCAGAAGACGCGTTTGTCGATGAATTGTTTGACCAAGCGCCATCCTTCGGCGCTACGCTCCTGGCGGCGCGCTTCCCACGCGCGTTTGTGGATGTGAACCGTGAGGCTTGGGAGCTGGATCCCAATATGTTTCGCGGCGAGCTGCCGAATTGGGCGAAAACGCGCACTCCTCGCGTTGCCGCGGGTCTCGGCATGGTGCCGAAGATCGTAGCGGACGGAGCCGAAATCTACCGTAATCCTCTGCCTGCCAAAGAGGCCCATGATCGGGTGCGCCAATTCCATGAACCCTATCACCGGACCCTATCTTCGGTCCTTGAAGACCTGCATGACTGGTTCGGCAAGGCCGTTTTGATCGACTGTCATTCCATGCCCAGTCGTGCTGGGGGTGATGATAGCGACACACCCATTGATGTGGTGCTGGGCGACCGATATGGCCGCTCGTGTGACCCGGTCTTAATCTCGCGCGCAGAGCGCTCGCTGCGTGAACAAGGACTGAGCGTGGCGCGCAATACACCTTATGCCGGAGGGTATTCCACCGAACGCTATGGCCGCCCGCACGAAGGTCGGCACGCGCTGCAAATTGAGTTCAATCGTCGCCTTTATTTGGACGAACAGCGCATCGAACGCAGCAGCGGCTTCGCTGCGTTCAAGAACATCACCACCCAATTTGCCCGCGAGTTGACAGACTTTGTGCGCACATGGGACCGATGAGGGTGAATAAAAAAAAGGCCGCGCAAGCGCGGCCGGAGTGTATAGGGAGGAAACGCCCAAGAAGGGCGGCAGCGCCAGGCGCTGCTGACTAACGATATATATCGCATTGCAACAAAATTCAAGTGCCGTCCCCTACAAAGTCCCTCATGGTTATGGCTTTAAAATCAGAACTTTGCGGCCGGCGTGGAAGATGGCATGAAAACTAATTGTGCGGTGCCGCAGAAAATTGTGCGCCCGCTAAATCAATTGGCCGTAGTGAAATACCGCTGTTTCTCGCCGCGCTGGCCACGTTAGGATTTGGGACGAATGGCCTCACTCACCACGCTTGCCGAATTTGCATGCAAATTGGCCCATGCCGCCCGTATCGAGACTCTCGCATTGTGGCGCGACAGTCAGAAAATTGACGACAAGGCGACGTCTGGTCCCATGGATCCTGTGACGGAGGCTGATCGCAGAGCCGAAAAGGCCATGCGCGATCTCATATCGGACCGCTTTCCCGATCACGGCATTGAAGGCGAAGAATATCCCAACAAGAGCGGCGCCCATGAACTGAGCTGGACCCTCGATCCCATTGATGGCACGCGGGCGTTTGTTTGCGGATTTCCCACATGGACCACGCTCATCAGTGTGCGCAAGCTCGCCACGCCCATCATTGGATTGATTGATCAACCCAATTTGAATGTCATGTATTTGGGCGCACACGACGAAACAGTGCGTATTTCGGCCAATGACCAGCTTCGATTGGGCGTCAGCAAAACCACGCGCCTCACCCAGGCCATTCTATCCACGACTGATCCGTTTTTGTTCAATCCGGCAGAACTTGGCGCCTTTAATTTCCTGCGCCGCGCCGCCAAGCTCACACGCTATGGCGCAGACGCATTTGCGTACGCGCAATTGGCGTCAGGCCGCATCGACTTGGTGGTGGAAAGCGGCCTGAAGCCGTTTGATATTTGCCCGCTCATCCCCATTGTGGAGTGCGCAGGCGGGGTGATCACCGATTGGCGCGGCCAGACAAGCCGGCTGCCCGAAGGCGGCCAGGTCGTCGCGGCCGCGACGCCAGAATTGCATGCGGAAGCCATTGAAGTCCTGCACCGGGCCGCCAAAGCGCCATTGGCGCGCTAATCGCTAGTCTACACGCTGAAAGTCCAGAAAGACCGGTTTGCAATCGCCGATATTCTTTGCCTCATAGCGGGTCGTGACATGATCGTCTGGAGGTGTGCGCCAATCGGCGGCCGAGCGGGCGGTCCACGCCAATGCCGGGTACGCACGCACATGCTGCAACGCCCAATCCACATAAGATTTCACATCGGTCGCCACCCGAAGTCGGCCGCCAGAAACGAGCACCCGCGCAAATTCACTCACTGTGTCAGCTTGGATGAGGCGCCGCTTGTGGTGGCGTGCTTTCGGCCATGGATCGGGGAAAAGCACATACACCATCGTCAAGCTGGCATTCGGTAGCCGGGCCAGGATTTCGCGTCCATCGCCTTGATGTAGACGGATATTGTCCACCTGCGCATCATCGATGCGCGCGAGAGCTTTGCCGAAGCCCTCGGTGAAGAACTCAACGCCGATAAAGCCGGCCTTGGGCGACCGCTCAGCCTGGGCGACAAGATGATCGCCGGCGCCAAAGCCAATCTCCAAGCGCACCTCGCCAAGTTGAGGAAACACGGCGCGTGGATCGATGGGGTCAGACGAAGGCAGCGCCAGTCGGACGCCCAACGTATCCATCAGCTGGCGCTGGCGCGGCGACAAAGGCCGCCCCGATCCTCGGCCATATAGTCTTCGCCGTGGTTCATCTGGGGCGTTGTCGGATTGTCCCGAATTGGCCACAGGCTATGCCAACTCCCTACCCGGCAAGATCTTTAAGCTGATCGACCAGGTCGGTTCGCTCCCAAGAAAACCCACCATCCGGCGTCGCCTCGCGGCCAAAATGGCCGTAAGCCGAGGTGCGGGCGTAGATCGGTTTGTTGAGATCAAGATGGGTGCGAATGCCGCGCGGGCTCAGGTCCATTACTTCGCGCAGTCGGCGCTCCACCGCCTCGCTATCGCAACGCACATCCCCGTAAAGGTCGACATACACCGATAATGGCTTGGCCACGCCAATGGCATAGGACACCTGGATCGTGCAATTGCTCGCCAAGCCAGCCGCAACAACGTTTTTCGCCAAATAGCGGCAGGCATAGGCTGCCGATCTGTCAACCTTGGTAGGGTCCTTGCCCGAAAAGGCGCCGCCACCGTGGGGAGCCGCACCACCATAGGTGTCGACGATGATTTTCCGTCCGGTGAGCCCGGCGTCACCATCCGGGCCGCCTATGACAAACGCACCGGTTGGGTTCACGTAGAACTCGTCATCAGGACACATCCAACCGTCGGGAAGCGCTTCGGTCACATAGGGCCGCACCAAATCGCGCAAATCAGTCTGAGAGAGGCCCGCTTTGTGCTGCGTCGACACGACCACCGATGTTGCCGCCACCGGCCGCCCATTCTCATAGCGCAAGGTAACCTGCGATTTGGCGTCCGGCTCCAATTCGGGACGTTCGCCTGATCGCCGCACTTGGGCCAATCTTTCAAGAATTTTGTGGCTGTAGAAAATCGGCGCCGGCATCAATGTTGGCGTCTCATCGGTGGCGTGACCGAACATAATGCCTTGATCGCCCGCGCCCTCGTCTTTGTTGTGGCCCGCATCGACGCCTTGCGCAATTTCTGCCGACTGGCCATGGATGTAGCTCATGAATTGCAGATTGGCGTGATGGAAGCCCTCCTGCTCATAGCCAATGTCCTTCACCGCAGCGCGCACGATGGTGTTGAGATCATTGCGGGTGAGGTCGGGTCCGCGCACCTCGCCCGCCAAAACCACAAGATTCGTAGTCGCCATGGTTTCCACAGCGACGCGAACTTGCGACGCGTCCATGCCCAATTCCGCGGCGGCGCGGAAATAGGCGTCCACCACCTCATCAGAGATGCGGTCACACACCTTGTCGGGATGACCTTCCGACACACTTTCGCTGGTGAAATAATATGATGCGCGGCTCAACAGCCCCTCCCACTCAACTCACAACAAAATTCTGCGCTGGACATAAAGATGTCTTTATATGCGCATTACTTTCTCGCAAACACAAGGGCGCATAACGGTCTGACCGTCGGTTCTGCTATCGCACGTCTTCACCGGCCAGCGTGCGCACCAACTCCAACACGCGGCGGCGCACTTTGGCGTCACGAATACGGTTAAACGCCGAGGCCAATGCAACGCCTTCGGGACTATTGAGAAAGTCATTAACCAAAGGAGTTTGGTCGTCTTCTGTAAAACCGCCGCGGGTTTGTGCGTCGATTCCTTCGAAGAAAAATCCCACGGGAACATTCAGCACCCGGGCAATTTCGAACAGCCTGCTGGCGCCGATGCGATTGGCGCCGCGTTCGTACTTTTGAACTTGCTGGAATGTCACACCCAATTCGTCGCCAAGCTTATCTTGACTCAGACCGAGCAGCAGTCGGCGCATGCGCACGCGTGCGCCAACATGGATGTCAATGGGGCTTGGAGTTTTCTCTTCTGTGCCCGACATGAGCGTCTCCATAAGTGATAAAATCTACAACGGCGCTCGCGCCGATCACAAAATCGGAATGCATGAAAAAGGGGCGCGAAAGGCCGAACTAATACCCGCCAGTGAGCCCAAGTCGCCAGCGTGACAGCGCGACGCCTGCGAGAATGATGAGCACGAATGACGCATCGCCAATAATGGAATACAGCGTTGGGGGCAAGGCGGCCGGCAGCTCGACGTCCAGGACATAGTCCTGACCAAACGGTGCACGCTGATCGGTTGGCATCCGTCCGAAGGGATCGACCACACCGGATACACCGCCGCTCACCGAGCGCACCACCGGCAGTCCTTCTTCGATGGCGCGGTACCGGGTTTGGTTCAAAAACTGCCAGGGACCGGCTGTATTACCATACCAGGAATCGTTTGAAATATTGACAATCCAGCCGGGCCGCTCTTCGCCGCGGGGGGCGAACCCAGGAAAGATCGCCTCGTAACAAATCATAGGCGCCGCGTCCGGCGCTTTAGGAATCTCCAAACTCAAAGCGCCCGAACCCGGGCTGTAACCACCCACGCGGCTGAGGGGTCCACTGATCCCCAACCGCGACAATGTGTTGCTCATGGGGACGAACTCGCCGAAGGGCACGAGACGCGTTTTGTCGTAGAACCGCTCCACCCAAGGCACGCCTCGGTTAAAGCTGAAGACAAACAAGGAGTTGTAGAGGCGCCGCCCGGTTTGGTCATTCGGGTCACGCCGGATGGCGCCAGTGATCAAAATCTGATCATCATCCAGGACCTGTTGAATACGATCCAAAGCCCGCGAATCTTCGGCCAGGTAAAGTGGGACTGCGTTCTCTGGCCAAATCACGTGCGTACGCCCTGACAACCCCTCTTCACGCGCCAAGCCGAGATACCGATTTAACGCGCGAAACGCCCCCCCTGATTGATACTTCTCTTGCAACGTCATGTTCACCTGGACCAGGCGTAGCCGGACGTCAGGAACTGTTGAGACTTCAGCCGTCGACAACCGCCCTAACCCTGCGGCAAAACACACGGACAACAAGACGAACCCAATGACACTCGGTGTCGCATTTGCGACCATGCCTCCGCGGCGACTCCATAATGCTGCGGGCGCTGCAAACGCGTAGATGGTGAACGCCATCAGACCCCACACGCCGATATGCGCCGCGGTCTGCGACATGGCGCCGCCAGCCGGCCATACATGGCCGAGCAGATTCCATGGAAAGCCAGAAAGGATGAACCCGCGCACATACTCAACAAGACACAATACAATCGCAAACACCGCGATACGGCGATGATCATCGGTCCAAAACCGGGTGGAGATGGCCCCAGCCGCTCCCCAAAACAGGGCCAGGCCAAAGCCCAAAGCCGCCACGCCGATGGGTGCAAAAGGGGCAAAAGCCGGCCCACGCGTGACAAACGCGGACCCCACCCACCATAGCCCGGCCAAGAAATAACCCGCACCAAGCCAATAGCCACGCCAAAAACCACTGCGCCAAGCGGCCGTGGTCGCGCCGGTGGCCCATACGCCATCCAACAGCCATACAAAGCCAACGATCATGACGGCGGTGGCGGGCCAGATGTGAAACGGTTCACCGTTCAACGTGAATGGCGCTTGGCCAAGCGCGCCGAACGCGCCAATGAGAAGTCCAAGTCCCGCCGAGCGCCATGCCAGCCAACCTGCAAGACGGTCCCGCAACACCATCAGGAGGCCGCCTTCGCTGGTCAGTCCATCACTCACCGCTTTGGCGTCCGTCCCGATCACCGGACATGACCGGCTCCAGCGTCGGTTCAAGTGCAGCGACCCGCACCAATAACCGCTTTATGCGACGTGGATCAGCGTCAGTCACTTCAAACTCAACCCCGGCTGGATGCGCAATAACCTCGCCGCGTTCTGGCACGCGATCGATGAGTGTAAACACCAATCCCCCAAGCGTGTCGACATCTTCGGTGAGCTCATCAATTTCGAGCGATGTATCGAGGCGCTCTTCCAAATCGCTGATGGGAGTCCGTGCGTCCACATCCCAACATTTTGAACCGCGCGGCTGGATGTAGGATGAAACTGGTTCGTCGTGCTCGTCCTCAATGTCGCCGATAATCGCTTCAACCAAGTCCTCAAGCGTGGCAAGGCCATCCGTACCGCCGAATTCGTCAGCCACGATGGCCATGTGGATGCGGCGGGTCTGCATGCGCAACAAGAGGTCGGGCGCTCTCATCGACGCGGGAACGGCTAAAATCGGGTGCATGATTGATTCTAAGGGATGGATCGACCACAGATCTCCGCCGTCCTTCATTCTCGCGACCATCAACCGGACCAAGTCCTTGATGTGCACCATCCCAATGGGATCATCCAGCGTGTCGCGATAAACCGGCAGCCGAGAGTGGGCCGCGTCAGCGAAGATGTCCAGCACCTCAGCAAGCGAGGCGGACACATCCACGCCAACCACATCCGCGCGTGGGACCATGACATCTTCCACGCGCAGCTCTTCAAACTCCGCCGCCTTAAGAACGCGGGCGTGGGAACCAGCCTGCGGATCAAGCGTCTCGCCGCTATCGCCGTTGGTCTCCAGCTTTGTCGGTGTCAAAACACGCCGCACGAGCGCCAGCAACGATTGAGTGTTTTCGTCATTGCCATTGGCGTGATGACCATTTGTCGGCTCGGCATGTTCTCCTGAAACGTCGCCATGCCCAGTTCCATTGTTGGAATGTGATGAGTTGTTGTCCATTGTCGTTCGAATATTAGCTCATAACGGCGTACGGGTCAGGTATGTTGATCCGCCGCAAAGCTTCACGCTCTAAACTCTCCATCTGTTCGGCTTGCGCCTCATCGATGTGATCATAACCCCGCAAATGTAAATAGCCGTGCACCACCAAATGGGCGAAACGATGCTCAAACGGAAGACCCAACATTGTTGATTCAGCCTCGACGGTTTCCAATGCGATCACAACATCGCCGATAGTCTCACTTCGCGGATCGCCCGTGGGAAACGCCAACACATTGGTTGGTGCGTTCTTGTCGCGATACGTCGCATTCAAGTTTTGCACATGAGCGTTGTCAGACAGCACAATGGCGACCTCATCGGACGCGGTGGCGTCATCGTCGATCGCAACCTCCGCAGCAGCCGTTAATGCACGCTCCACAACAGCGGCGAGACCGCCCTCTTCGGCGCGCTCAATCCGGGCCCAATCGCCAGCCTGTCGAATGATGACAAAGTTCACACTCATGGCGAGGCCGCTGTCTCTCTTGCGTTCGTCGCCCTGCGCGCGTCTCGCGCATAGGCGTCGACAATGCGCGCCACCAAGGGATGGCGTTGAACGTCTTTAGCGGAGAACTCAATTTGAGTGACGCCCTCAGTCCGCTTCAAGATCTGAAGCGCATGATGAAGTCCAGACGGCTGGGAGGACCCGAGATCGACTTGGCTGGGGTCGCCTGTCACCGCCATGGTCGATCGTTCCCCCAACCGCGTAAGCACCATGTGCATTTGATTGATTGTGGCGTTTTGCGCCTCGTCCACAATCACGCATGCGTCTTTCAAAGTGCGACCGCGCATATAAGCCAGCGGAGCCACTTCGATCGAGCGATTTTCCCGCCGCTTATCCACATTGGACTTGCCCAGCGTTTCAAAGAGGGCGTCCCACACCGGCTGCATATAAGGATCGATCTTTTCGTTCAGATCGCCGGGCAAATATCCCAGTTTCTCTCCCGCTTCCACCGCCGGGCGCGCGACGATCAGTCGATCAATTTTGCGCGAAACAAGCATGGAGGCCGCGTGAGCGACGGCAAGAAACGTCTTTCCCGTACCGGCTGGTCCGACACCAAACACCAATGGAGTGGCTGGATCGTTTAGCGCCCGCAGATAGGCAAGCTGCGCTGGCGTTCTGCCTTTGAATGTTTTTGATCCCACGCGAATCAGCCCGCTGGCCGGATCGCTGCCGACAACCCCTTCAGCAACCTCTCGGCAGGCGGAAGCCACATCATCTTCGGTGGGCGCCGGACAGCCGGCTGCAATCTCAGCCAAGAGCCGATCCACCACTTCCTTCGCCCGAGCCCGTTCTTCTTTCGCCCCGGTCAACGTCACTTCCCCGCCGGGCGCCTCCGCGCGTACGTCGAAATACTCCTCCAGCGACGCCAGATTGCGATGATGCGGGCCAGCGAGCGCAAACAAATGCTCTGGGTTTTCTACAAGGATGCGCGTTTTCGCCGGCGCCTTCGAGCTCACGCGGCCTCCGTCGGCGACATAGCCAATTCACCCGAGAGGCTGTTGCGCGTCGCGCCCAGAACACGCACTGGCGCGATTTCGCCCAATAGGTCTGGGCCAGCATTCACGTGCACAGCTTGCAGGTATGGAGAACGACCCGCCAGCTGTCCGTCATGTTTACCTGCTTTTTCGAACAGAACCGGCATGACCGACCCGACTTGAGCGTGATTAAAGGCGCGTTGTTGATCCTCAAGCAGCGCTTGCAAACGAGCCAAACGGTCCGCCTTTTCATCGTCCGGCACTTGCAAAAATTGTGAGGCTGCCGGCGTTCCCGGACGCCGGGAATACTTGAACGAAAATGCGCTGGCGTAGGTCACTCTTTGCACCAAATCCATCGTGTCTTGAAAGTCGGCTTCGGTTTCGCCGGGAAAGCCCACGATAAAGTCGCCAGACAGGGCGATATCAGGCAAGGTGGCGCGCAATCGATCGATCAAATCCACATACTCTTGCGCCGTGTGGCCGCGGTTCATGGCCTTAAGCACTTTGTCCGACCCCGCTTGAACGGGCAGGTGGAGATACGGCATGAGCTTGGGTTCGTCAGCAAATGCAGCGATCAAGTCGTCGTCCATGTCGCGTGGATGCGATGTGGTGAACCGAATGCGATCCAATCGATCGATCTTGGCCAAATGGCGGACAAGTTGGCCAAGCCCCCACACACCGCCGTCGGGGCCGCCTCCGTGATAGGCATTGACGTTTTGACCAAGCAGCGTCACTTCGCGAACACCCTGGGCGACCAATGCGCGTGTTTCGTGAACAATCTGATCGACTGGGCGCGACCACTCAGCGCCACGCGTGTACGGCACAACGCAGAAAGAACAGAACTTATCGCACCCCTCTTGGACCGTGACAAAAGCAGAGTAACCATCAATCAGGCGAGTGCTTGGCAACTGATCAAATTTGTCCTCAACCGCGAAATCCACGGCCAAGCTCTCGCCGGTTGCGCGATGCACTTTGGCGATCATCTCAGGCAATTGATGGTAGGTTTGCGGTCCCATCACCAAGTCTGCCACGGGCGCGCGCGCGTGGATTTCAGCGCCTTCAGCTTGAGCAACACACCCTGTGACGGCGACAATCATACGGCCGCCCTGCGCAGCTTTGGCTTCCTTGAGGCGTTTGATCCGGCCAAGTTCGGAATACACTTTTTCGGCGGCCTTTTCACGGATGTGGCATGTATTGAGGATGACCAGATCAGCGCCATCGGGATCATCAACACTTTGATAGCCGATCGGGGCCAATAGATCGCGCATGCGCTGTGAATCGTACACATTCATCTGACAACCATAGGTCTTGATGAACACGCTTTTCGGCGCAGCAGAATCAAGTGCGGGTGTTTGGGTCATTCAGCTCACAAACGGCTCTGTCGTCCTTTCAGGCCGCGATCCAATCTTACTTCAGCAAGGCCCGCTTGTATCTAAGAAATCCCAAGGCGACGCAAGTACCAGAAACGCTCACTCTGCCTGCATCATCAGATTCGCCCCCGTTCAAATGAGCAGGTGTCGGGGTTGTTGGCGCAATAGGTTTGTCCGTCAATTGCGCCATTCTGATCTCCCACATGGGTGACCGCGCCGATGGTCACCAGATCGCCGAGAGTGGGAACGAACAACTCTTCGGGAGGCGCAGCGTCGCACTCGCGGATCATAGCGGTGCGAACACTTTCTGCTCCCGGCATGACCGGTTGATCGCGAAAATTTCGACTTGGCCCAGCCGAACGGCCGGTGAAGGCGTTCGACGCCTGATGGCACCCCAGGATCGCGTTGGGCGCCATGATTCTTTGGTCTCCGGACAAAAACACGGGAATGCAGGCGCTCGCGCAGTATTCACTGACCACGACGGCAAGTTGCTCTCGTCGCACCAATTGCTGGAGAATATCAGCTGCGGCCGACGAACCGCCCGGACTCCAAATCAAGAGCGTGTCGATTTGCGGATGATCCACCAACGCCTTTTCCAGCGCACTGACCAAGGGGAGCCCGATGTCGGCATGGGCAATAACATCTTGGCCCCGGACCACCACCCGCCCCCAGGGTGGCGTCGCTGGATTCCATGCCAGCGCCTTGCGGACGGGCGCCCCATCAGAAATCAGCATGACGCCTCGGATCGACCAGGCTCCCGCTATCGCGGCAATCGCCAACATGATCAAAATGGTGTCTCGCCCGCCGGCCGGGCCCAAACGGCGAAACAACACCCCCACTGCGCCCAACGCAAACCAAACGGACGTAATGGCGAGCACTAGCAAACCTGCGCCCACAAGAAGCTGTGCAAGTTGATCTTGTGGATTGCTAGCGCTCAGTCCCAGCACCCGAAACCCAATGGCGATCATCATCGCGACCAGGCCAAAGACGATCGACAGGCGTACAAACGTGGCGCCCAATTGCGCAGGCGTCCGATCCCCCGACAAATGTCTCAATATACTCACGAGCACCGAGCCTATGCGTCCTCTTCGCTCTCAAGAGGCACCGCATAAAGCTCCAGGCGATGGTCCACTAGGCGAAACCCCAGATCGCGAGCAACCCGCTCCTGCAAGCGCTCAATTTCTTCATTGATGAACTCCACCACCTCACCCGTTTTGACATTGATGAGATGATCGTGATGCTCGTCCGGCAATTCCTCATATCGCGCCCGGCCATCGCCAAAGTCGTGACGTGTGATAATCCCCGCCTCCTCGAACAACCGCATTGTGCGATACACGGTCGCCAACGAAATGCGATCGTCCAACGATGCGGCGCGTCGATGCAGTTCTTCCGCGTCGGGGTGGTCCTCAGATTCCGCTAGAACCCGTGCGATCGTCCGCCGCTGCTCCGTCATGCGCAGACCTTTTTCGTTGCACAACTTTTCTAAACGGTCAGCCATGGGACGTCCTTTTCACTCAGCATACTATGCCTGGAAGTCAAATTAGAGGAATTCAGGCTAATGGAAAATGGCGCCGGGCAAATCTAACCGGCAAATCAGAGCGCTTGCTCCATTGGCGTAGTAGCGGGGGCGCCGCCCGATCTCATTGAAACCACATTTCTCATAGAGATTGCGTGCGGCCAGGTTGTTTTCGGACACTTCCAAAAACAGCACTTTAGCCGCGTTCTCTGCCGCCGTGCGCGCCATCCCGACCACAAGAGCGCGACCGACGCCGCGCCTGCGGGCGGCAGGGTCCACGCCGATTGTGATCACTTCTGCTTCTCCCGCAGCGCATTGCAGCACAGCAAAGCCGACGGGCGCGCTTTCGATTGCCGCGAGAATTCCATGTGTATGATGCGAATCCAACATGGTCGCAAAGACGTCGACATCCCAGGTCTCGGGAAATGCACGGCCTTGGAGTACGGCGAACAATTCCGCAGCATCCCGCCCGGCCAAAGTGAGGTCAATCGCCTGGCTCGACATCATGGCGTCACCCTCAAGTCTGGCGCTTTAGGAGGCTTTGCGTCCGGTGGACGGTGATAGAAAATCGTCGCAGGAAACTCGTCGGGACGCCGGTCTGCGCCGAGGTCAGCCAGAAGCGTGATGTCGACGTCCCTGATCCCGACGTCGATGAGACCAGGGACGTTGATCAGCGCGGCCCCCGAGCCCGCCAATCGAAGCTCCGCATTCTCAGCCAAATCACAAAGCTCTACCGCCGTCTGTTCAATGGACATCCGCCGCGGAGCTGTGATGTGACCATTGTGAAGGCGCGCGCTCCAGACCACCTCTCCGCGCTTTGCGTCATAAATCCCAACACCCATGGCCGATCGAGCATCATGATCAAACGCGTCCAGCGCGGCGCGTGAAAAAACGTCCAAGGCTCCAACCCCAACGGCCGGCGCCCCACTCGCCAAGCCGAATCCACGCGCAAACGCCACGCCGACCCGCAGTCCCGCGAAACTGCCCGGCCCGACACATACCGCCAATTTTTTGAGATCGGCCACGTCGAGGCCTTCGTCGCGCAGGAGCTCGCCCACCATGGGCGCAAGGCGTGCATCGTGTCCCCTGCTAATATGTTCAATTCGCGTGACACACCCACCGTCCTCGAACCGCAAGGCGGCTGCGCATTGGGGCCCACTAGTGTCCACCGCTAATAACGGCATGACTCGATTCGTCCTCAACCCTTTGGCGTCACCTAGATGTTATCGCTAACACAAAGCACATGCTCTGCAAGTCGTCTTTAACCATACGCAGCGACCAAACACCTTCGACTTCGTCCAAGGCTATAAAACGATACCTGCTTGATCAAAGTCTAGTCGAGGAAGTCGCGGAAACAAATTTTCGTTTTGATCGGCGTAACCGATGTTGCACAACCAATTGGCTGTCCACTCACCCATTTTCGGATCCCCTTCGAAGAATTCTTTGTTCACACCTTCTTTGTCAAAGCCTGACATGGGGCCACACGACAGTCCTAATGCACGGGCCGCCAGCATCAAATACGCACCTTGGAGAGTGCCGTTACGAAAGCCATTGTCGAATGCTGCCTCTGGCGAAGAAAACCAGTCGCGAGCGCCGGGGTTGTGGGGAAACAGTTCAGGGACTTTTTCATAGAACTTTTTGTCGTATGCGATAATCACCACCCAAGGCGCGGCGAGTGACTTCTCGCGATTGCCCTCCATCAGATGGGGAGCGAGACGGTTTTTGCCCTCTTGAGATTGAATGAAGACGAACCGAGCCGGTGAGTTGTTCGCCGAGGTAGGTCCCATTTTCGCCAGATCATAGACCTGGCGGATCAACGCTTCTGGCACGGAGATGTCTGCAAACTGATTGCGCGTACGCGCATCGCGAAACAGTTGATCAAGGGCGGCGTCGCCGAGTGGTTGGTGCTTCGACATGACAGTGCTCCATTGCCTTAGGCCGCGAAAACGGCGTTCAACGTCATTGTCTCGTGGTCATAGCGAGGTCTGCGCCGGTGGAAAAGCGCCGTCTTTAAAAGGCAAAGCTAGAGCTTCAGCGCGCC
>CAZWVH010000018.1:41309-45696 GCA_964636945.1 uncultured Caulobacterales bacterium
TGCGCCGGTGGAAAAGCGCCGTCTTTAAAAGGCAAAGCTAGAGCTTCAGCGCGCCGCGCGAAACACTTGGTCGAGAGCGGCGTCGACGATGGGCTGTTGGGTGGTCATGGGAAGACTCCTTCACAGAGCAGCGCATTTCCAACTGGGACCCAAAATTAACTCCCAATTAACCGAATAGCAGCAAGCCAAGCCTAGATGCCATCAGATGCGGGCAGGTGACAAGCGGGCCTTTGCGCACCCAAGGAATCACAGCAGCATCGAACAGCGTCGGAAGGAGGCGGGACATGCGCAAACCGAAACGTCGATTGAAGTTATTGCTGGACATCTTGGCGCGGGCCATCAGGAATGTGACTATGTACTCTGCAGATCGACTCGTGTACATTGCAGTGGGGTTCGCTGCCAATACCATAGAGTTGCAGCTGCCTCCGTTGGCGTGGTGAATTCCTATGCAACTTTCTTGTCCACGCTCAACGCATTCTGGACGTCCTCAACAATAGCTGTCCAGCGCTGACCCGACTCGAGAGACTGAAGACCAGGACGAAGGTACATACGAATTAGAGTAACAACCTCGACACCTAGGTCGATGGCCGCGATTTCAAGAAGCTCTTTTTCTTCTTGCTGGAGTCTAAGGGTCAACGGTACGCGCGGCTTCGGCTTCATTGGAGTCCCCACTTAAGCTAAGTTAAGCCCTGAAGTTTGGATTGATTCGGATCAGAGTCCCTAAGCCATTATGAGGGGCGAACGGAAGCAGATATCCACTGCCACTCCAAACTCGACGCCCAAGGCTGTGGACAGCGGCCCTGGGCACACGAAAGCCGCCTAAACCACCGCCTCCACCGAGCTAACCTCAGGCACGTAGTGTTTGAGCAGGTTTTCGATGCCAGCCTTCAAGGTCATGGTCGATGACGGACACCCCGCGCACGCGCCGTGCATGGTCAGGAACACCCGACCTGAGTCGGGTTCAAACTTATGAAAGATGATATCCCCGCCATCAGCGGCCACTGCCGGACGCACGCGAGTGGCGATTAACTCCTTGATCTCTTTCACTATATCAGCCGCCTCGCCGGTATATTCGGTTTCATCGCCGCCATCGGCAGATAGAGATTGCGACCAACCTTCAGTGAACAATGGCGCGCCGGAAACGAAGAAATCCATGATCGCGCCCAGCAAAGCCGGCTTGATGTGCGCCCAATCAACGTCGGCGGCCTTGGTGATTGTGACAAAGTCCTGACCAAAAAACACCGCCTGAACGCCGTCGGTTTCAAACAGCGCCGACGCCAACGGCGATGCGTCAGCCTGATTCGACGTGTCGAACTGCGTGGTTCCGCCGGGCTGCACATCCCGGCCAGGCAGAAACTTCATGGAGTTTGGGTTCGGCGTGTCTTCGGTTTGGATGAACATCGCGTCTCCAATTCGGGCCTAGTGATTGTGACCGCTCATGGTCGTGGCTGGCGGCACGGTATTCTTAACATGGGCTTCGATGGCCAGTGTTTCACCCGATGCAAACTCGAGTTCAATGGGAAATGTGTCACCTTCCACCAAACTCACGGGCGCGCCAAACACCATCAAGTGCAGGCCGCGCGGGGCGAAAACGACCGGCTCGCCCGCCGGCAAATCAATGACATCCACCTGGCGCATGCGCATGATGTCGCCATCCGCCTCATGCGTGTGCAGCTCAATGCTTTTGGCCAGAGGCGAACGCGCCGCAATCAGCTGATCGTCCGTGTCGCTGACCAGGGTCATGTACGCTGCAGTGACATTGCGTCCGCCTAGCGGTGCGCGGATTGTCGGATCGCTCACTGTGACATCGGCCACTGCCGGACTTACAATCGCCGCTGAAACCGCCATCGCGCCAATCAACTTCCACATTGTCATGAACCGACCCTCATCACCTTCAGTTTGTGACTGGGGAGATGGGCCTATGCGGCAGCCGGTACAATGGCCTTGGGCAGCGGCGCATTGTCCGGCTCCACCCATACGCGTCGCGCTTCAACTGAAAACAACCGCTCGCGGTTGTAATGCTCAAGCGGGAAATCCTTTTCGCGCAAGGGCGAAGCGAGCACTCGAGCGACCAGAGCGCTGAGCGGGTCATCACAGCTACTGCCGATCAGCGCCCAAATCGCGCGCAATGAAAACAGCGTGATGGTGTGGTGATAGCCTTCGGTGTCGGAGTTCACCCCGCCCGTGGCCTCGTTGTAACCTCGGATCATGTCGGGCATGGAGGCTTCGACAACGGCGTCCACGTCCATCAGCTTGGTGGCCTTCACGCCGGTGTCGAATTGCGCCGATTGGCTGCAATAACCGCAATCTTCGGGACACCCGCCGGTCTTGATCGAGAGCAGCTGGGCGGTCTCCACCGTGTTGGGCTCAAAATGCGCGCGGTGGACGTTTTGGGCGCGATGCAACAGCTCTGCGAAGGGCAGCGCAAACAGCGCTTGGGCCTCCTCTCGCGTCCAGTCATGGCGCGGCAGGGCGTCGGGATCGAATGACATTACGCCCCCCAAAACCCGACAATGCGTTTGACATCGGCCAGCACCGGATCGGCAATTTCGCGCGCGCGAAACGCGCCATCAGACAGCACGCGATCAATCTCGGCGGGATCATCAAGCAGCCGGCGCATCTCACCGGCCAGCGGACCCATGGTCTCCACCGCCAACTCCGCCAATTTCGGCTTGAAATCGCCAAACCCTTTGCCGGCGAACTCCGCCACCACGTCCGCATCCACCCGGCCGGAAAGCGCGGCATAGATGGTGACCAGGTTTTTGGCTTCGGGCCGGTTCTCCAGCCCGTCCATAGTATCCGGCAGCGGTTCGGGATCGGTCTTGGCGCGTTTGATTTTCTTCGCGATGGCGTCAGCATCATCGGTGAGATTGATCCGCGACAGGTCCGACGGATCGGACTTGGACATTTTTTTCGAGCCGTCCTTCAGGCTCATCACCCGCGCGCCGGGTCCCTCAATCAGCGGCTCCGGCAGCGGGAAAAAGCCGGGCGCGTCAAAGTCCAGATTGAACTTGGCGGCGATATCGCGCGACAGCTCCAAATGCTGTTTTTGGTCCTCGCCCACCGGCACGTGCGTGCCCTTATAAAGTAGGATATCGGCCGCCTGCAGCACGGGATAGGTGAACAATCCGACGCTGGCGCGCTCCTTGTCCTTGCCGGCCTTCTCCTTAAACTGGGTCATGCGCTGGACCCAGCCCATGCGCGCCACACACTGGAAGATCCAGGCAAGCTCGGCATGGCCTGACACCGCGCTTTGCGCATAGATAATCGCGCGTTTGGGATCGATGCCCGAGGCCAGAAACGCGGCGGCGATTTCCCGGGTCTGGTTGGCGAGCAATTTCGGATCCTGCGGCACGGTGATGGCGTGCAAATCCACAATCCCGAATAGGCAGTCATGGTGTTCTTGCAGCCGCACCGCTTTGACCAGCATGCCCAGATAATTGCCCAGATGCAGCTGTCCTGACGGCTGTACGCCAGAATACACCCGTTCCGGGCCGGTATAGGTGGTATGGTCCGCCGTGGGTGCGGCGGCAGTTTTGGCGTCGGTCATCGCGGCGTTATGGCCGGGCTTGCCCCGCTTGCCAAGTGTTGCGTTAGCCCCGCCGCATCGCCTGCTTCAGATCGCTTGGCCGCGCCGCGCCGGTGATCAGCGCGAACACCACAAACACAGAAAATCCCGATCCCGCCACCACTGCGGCGACAGCCACATCCCAACCAAATCCTGTCCAGCCGTCATAAGCGTCGAGGAACATGGCCTGAGCAGCAAAGCCTAACGCCCACACCGCCCCGCCCATCACCACTGAAGCGATGGTCAAGCGGAGACATCGTGAGATCAAACGCGGCGTCGGCGTGAACTGTCCGCGACGCGCTAAGGTCAACGCCAACAATCCTGCATTGACATAGGCCGCCACCGTGGTGCCGACGGCGAGCCCGACAAAGCCCAGCCCTTCTGGCCCAATCCAGAAGAACAGCCCCGCGCCCACAATGATGTTGACGACCACGGCGAGCGCCGCGTAGCGCATCGGGGTCTTGGTGTCCTCGCGCGCGAAATAGGCCGGCGCCAGAACCTTGATCGCGATGAAGGCCGGCAATCCGGCGGCATAGGCCGCCAAAGCATAGGCGGTATATGGAGTGTTGTTTGGGTTGAGCTCGAACTGACCATGATCGAGCACGGCTTGGACAAAGAACGTAGGCGCGGCAAGCAACGCCGCCGTGGCGGGCAGAGTAAACAACGCCGCCAATTCAAGTGCGGAATTTAAGCTTTGCCGCGCGCCGGTTTCATCGCCAGCCTTCACGCGCCGTGACAGCGCGGGCAATAGCGCGACGCCCATAGCGATGCCAATAATCCCCAATGGCAATTGATAAATGCGATCCGAATAGGACAGCC
>CAZWVH010000019.1:0-32188 GCA_964636945.1 uncultured Caulobacterales bacterium
CGGATTAGAAATCGATCTGGGGGATCGATTTCCCGAAATCACGAAAATTTGCTGGTACAACCCACGCAAGCACGGTTGAGACGCGCCCGCGGTAAAGCCCCGCGGCGCGCTACCCCCTGCCCCGATAACTGGGCACGCCTTGGTCGGGGATCCACAAGCCCTCGGGCGCGGTTCCGTGCTGAACAAAGACATCAATGGGAATGCCGCCGCGCGGATACCAATACCCGCCCAAACGCAGCCAAAGCGGATCGGTCGCCTCGATCACGCGTTGTGCAATCATGGTGGTGCAGGCCTCATGAAAGGCGCCGTGATTGCGAAAGGACGTGAGAAATAATTTGAGGGATTTAGACTCCACAATCCGGTGGTTTGGCGCGTAGTCTAAGACCAGATGCGCAAAGTCGGGCTGGCCGGTGACCGGGCAAATTGACGTAAACTCCGGACAGGTGAACCGCACCAGATAGGGCGCGTCGGTGTAAGGGTTTTCGACCGTTTCCAGGACGGCTTCGTCCGGCGTCGCCGGGGGCGCTGAGGCGTTTCCCAGCGCGCGCAATTGATCATGATCACTGGCCATGGGGCGGATTTAGCGCTCCGCGGCCCGCTTTGCCAGAGGAGAGCGCGCATCCATGGGCGATGTCCACGCCGCAGCCAGTCCCGCCAGCGCCATTGCGCCCGCCGTCGCTATTTTGGCGGCCGGCTTTGTGGTGATCATCATTGCGCGCTTTACCAAGCTCTCTAGCATTGTGGGCTTTCTGATCGCCGGGATCCTTCTCGGTGACCAGGGCGGCGTGGGCCTGTTGCACCACGACAATCCCACCATTCATTTGCTGGCCGAGCTCGGCGTCGTGTTCTTGTTGTTCGACATCGGCCTGCACTTTTCCGTGCGCGAAATGCGCGACAGTCGCAAAGAGTTGTTTGTCCTCGCCCCCATTCAAATGGCGCTGGGCACCGCGATTTTTGGCGGCATCGCGCTGATACTGGGCGCGTCTGGACCGCTGGCCATCATTCTTGGCGGGGGCTTTGCGCTCTCCTCCACCGCCGTCGTGGCGCGTTTGTTGAACGAGGAGCACCTCAACACTTGTCCGCTTGGAAAGTCGGCGCTGGCGATTTTGGTGTTTCAGGACATTGTGGCGATCTTCTTGCTGATTCTGGCCGGTTCGCTGGGCGAGGACGCGGGCAGCACAGCACAGCTGGCCGGCGAGGCATTCGTCAAAGCCGTCATTGCCTTTGCCGCCGCGCTCTTGCTCGGCCGGTATGTCGCCAAGCCCGTGTTTCAGTTTCTGGCCCGGTTGCGTGCGGAAGAAACGTTCCCCATTGCGGTGCTATTGATCATATTGGCGTCATCGACGGCGACTGCGGTTGTCGGATTGTCCATGACACTGGGCGCATTTCTGGCCGGCATGATTGTCGCCCACTCGCCCTATCGGCCGCTGGTGCAAACCGAGGTGCGCCCGTTTCGCGCGCTGTTGCTTAGCTTCTTTTTCATGACCGTGGGCATGTCGCTCAACATTCAGGTGCTCTTGGGCCAGCTGCCATTGGTGATCCTGGTTGCCACCGGCGCCTTGATCATCAAGACCGTGCTCATCGCGGCGGCGGCGCTGGCGAGCGGCTGGTCGCGCGCCGGAGCAGTGAGGTTGGCGGCCCTGCTGGCTCAAACATCGGAATTTGCATTGGTGATCTTGGGGATTCCCGCCGTGGTGGCGGGACTGGCCGGCGGCCCGGCCGCATCAGTGCTGATCGCTGGGGCCGCGCTCTCCATCGCGCTGGCGCCGGGGTGGTCATGGCTCGGCAAACGTGCAGCCACCTGGATTTCCCAACGAACGCATTCCGCGCGAGAATTGTCGCGCGTGCAGTCGTCTCAACCCTTGGCGACCGACGAATCCGTGGTTGTGGTTGGCCTCACCGAAGCGGGACGGCTGACCATCGACGCGTTACGCGCGCACAAGCTCCCGTTCATTGCGTTGGAGACCGACCCTGAACGCCACGCGGAAGCAGACGCAATCGGTTATCCCGCCGCGCTTGGCGATACAGCTGACATGCGCTTTTGGGAGGCGGCGGGGGCGACCAAGGCGCGCGCCATTGTCTTGGGTCGGGCGCGCTATGACATGTCGCGCGAACTGACGCCGATTTTGCGTGATCGGTTCCCCAATGTCGTGCGGTTTGTGGCGGTGGATAATGTGGGTGAGTTTGTTCGCCACAATCGGCTGGGCATGCGCGCGCATTTACTGGACCGCGAGCCCAAGGGCGTGGAGATGGTGATTGACGTATTGCGCCACATGGATGTCAGCGAGGAGGACATCAATGACTGGGTGCGCGAAGTGGGCGGCGCAACGCCTGATTTGGACTCCGAACATGCTGAGGCGGCTTAGCTCAAACGTTGAGCCGGGCTCGCAACTGGTCAATACTGCCCCCTGGTTTAGGCGGTGCGTCGGGGGATGTGATGCAATTGATCAACAAATCGGCCGTGATGGCGGCGGGAATTTTGGCAATGAGCGGTTGCATTTCGGTGCCAACTCCGCCGGTTCCCTTTGTGGGCGGATCGTCGGACGAGTGCGCATTGACCAAGGGCAAGGCCAAAGATTTACGCGCCCTGATCGACACCGAGTTTGCGTTCGAATCAAAAGACCAACGTGAACGCTTCGCCCGCGCCGCTGTCACTTGCGTTGGCGTCACCGATCCGGAAATCCGCGATGAGTTGGCCTATGCGGGCTTTGCCGCCGCGTTGCGCGAAGGCGTCTCCGACGATGTGGTGCGCGACGCGATGTCCAGCCTTTTGGTCGTCCTCGAAGACGATGACAAGGACGCCAACAAGGACGGTTTCGCCAAGCCGTTTGCGGTCCTGATGCTCGCCGAAGTGGCGCGGGCTGATCGCATGTCGGGTGTGTTGACCACTGAGCAGCGCGACCGAATGATCCGCGTCGGTGCGGAATACTTGCGCACTGTCGATGATTATCGCGGTTACAGCGAGAAAGACGGGTGGAGGCACGGCGTCGCCCACGGCGCTGATCTCATGATGCAAGCTGCGCTCAATCCCAAACTTCAAGACGGCCATATCACATTGATTATGGACGCGGTGGCCGCCCAAGTGGCGCCGCGTGGCCGGCACTTTTATGTCTTTGGCGAAGGGCAAAGGCTGGCGCGGCCAATCCTGTTCCTGGCCGGTCGCGGCGCCCTAACCGACGAGAGTTGGGCCCGGTGGTTCAGCCAGTTCTCCAATCCCGAGCCGCTGGACAATTGGGCCGATGTGTTTTCCGACATGGAGGGGCTGGCCAAGCTGCACAACACCAAGGAATTCGTCCAGGCGGTGTACATCAATGGCTCGGTAAGCCCTGGTCCTCAGTTTGAGGGCGTGACCGCGGCCGCGCTCGAAACACTGCGTCAGATGCCGTAATGCGGTATGGTGCGATGCAGTTCGTGGCAACAAGCACCTTAATACTCCGGCGCCGCACGCCCGCCCTGGGTCGACCAGAACCGGCATACGGCGCCTGAACACTCAAAGCGCGGGCCGTTACTTTGCCACGTTGTCGTCCATGTCCTCGCCGATGATCGCATCGTTGGCCACAATCGGTTCGTCGGCCAGCTCGGCATCAGCAGCAGATGTGCTCTTGGTGCGCGCCTCATCGTAGTTGGCGGCACATTCACTCACCGGCATTTCCCGATTTTCCCAGAATCTGTCAGCGTACAGAATGTACGATGGATCTGGCGATCCGTCTTGCGCCATCACGGCTTTGACGGGGTTCGGCATCAGATCGGCGGAAGCGCCGGTTGCCGCGTCAACGCCCATGCCAATCACGCCGCCAATCAGCACATTGCCCGCCATGCCGGCGGCGCCATCGCTGGAAATGCGCGGATCCACATGAGCAGCGACGGCCTTGTGGTCTTCCATTTCAAATGTGATGCACCATTCGCGCTTACGGTTGAGCTCCAGTTCACATGGCGTTTCACACGAATATGGACCAAGTCGCATATCGCCTGTGTTGTAGAGCGCCGTGGCTTGGGCGCCCGGTGGTTCACTTTGCAGTTGTAATGTGTCTTCCGTGCCCTTCGTGACTGTTGCACAGCCCGAAGCAGCGATCGCCAAAATGACGATGCTCGCCGTTTTAAACAATCTTACCCCCCAAACTTGAAACCTTGTGACCAATGAAGGCGTCAAGGATACCGTCCCATCCATCTTCGTCAACGAATATTCACGAATCAACAACAAAAATCGAAAAAAAAATAATGAGACGGCAGTATACTACTCTCGCAATGCTTCTTCACCGGAAATCGCGCGAACTAACATCGCAGAGTTAAACCGCTTTTCGAGAATATCAGCGTAATCGCGCACGCGGCGCACATAAACCCGTGCTTGGCGACCTTGCCCGTAGCCATGGCGCAGGTCTTTGTAGACTTCGGGATCTTCGAGGTCAGCCAAGAGTTCGCGCACATCAGACCATCGATCAGGATTAAGCCCGCGGTCGCGCGCCACCTTGCGCACATCAATCACATGACCATAGCCCATATTGTAAGCGGCGACGGCAAACCACCAGCGGTCATCGCCCTCAATGCCGTCGGGCAGCCGGTCGCGCAGCTGCCGCAGATATTTTGCGCCGCCAAAGGTGGACTGGCGCGCGTCTTCTCGATCCTCCACACCGAGGCCGGCAGCCGTCGATTTTGTCAGCATCATCATGCCGCGCACGCCCGTGCGGCTTACGGCATCCGGATTCCAATGGCTTTCTTGATAGGCCAGCGCCGCCAAAAGCGTCCATGGCACGTCATATTCCTCAGCGGCTTCTTCAAACAGGCTGCGCCAGTCGTCCAGGGAACGGTCAATCGCGCTGAGAAATGCCGAGGCGTGGCGCGCATCCACATCTTCTGGTCGGAAGCCAAAATAGCGCTCGTCCAACTGGGCGATCAGCTCTTGGGTATCGCGACGGATCAGCCAGCTGGATACATCCCGGTGCAGCTGGCGACCCCCGGGACCAAAACCGTCATTCACCACCAGCGCCACCCTTCGGCGCCCAGGCAATTGGCTGACAGCGTCGAGCCCTGAAAAATACCGGCGATTGAGAGCGTAAACCTGACTGTCTGCGACGGTACAGCCATATTCCCCATCCGCCACGGCGGCAAGAATCTCAAAGCCGCGCTGTTCGGGCACTTCCACCCAATTGAGGAATACGCCGCTTTCCTCAAGCCGCTCCAGGCGGTCCACATGAGGCGAGTTTTCCGTCACCACGATGGGCGCAGTGCGCAAGTCAGCGCGCGCATCCCGGGCGATCTGGCCGTGGCTGCACACCACGACTTCATCGATGTATCGATACGGTGGAGAAAAGCGGAATTTGGCCTCAAATTCAGGCGTAATCACCAAACCGGCCGCGCCCAAATCCGCGTCGCCGTCATCCACAGCCTGCAAAACGGCTGAAGGTGAGTCGAATACTGAAAATTCGGCTTCCACGCCCAAAAATTCGGCATAAGCGACGGTCAGATCGTGATCATAGCCTGCTTGGCCTTCACGCCCCTCGTAATAGGTTGTGGGCGAGTTCACCGTGGCGATTCGCAGCACCCCTTCGTCTTGGATGTGGTTCAGGGTGCTCGTCCACGGCGCACGGTCGCATCCCACGGCGCACACTGCCAAGGCTGCCCATATCCCCAACACATTCGTGAGTGGCCGAAACCCCGCCATAATCCACAACGCTTTGCGACCGGGCGCTAAGCCTCCGGCCAAGGCGACGCCAGGCTACTCTGCATGGCGCGCTCATGTCGAGGTCGGCAAGACGTGAATGCGACCAATTGCACAAATGACCGACACGGACCAATTAGGGCAGATGCTTCAGATTGTCTGTGTGGGAGAAGGTCATGCGCACTGAGGAACTTCGGCCGATCCGATTGGTGGACTATGCTCCGCCGGCCTTCACCATAACCGATGTGCGCCTGGACGTGGATCTCACTCCCGATCGTACAGTGGTCACCAATGAAATGCAGGTGAAGCGCATAGGCGAAGCAGCTGCGCCGTTGGTGTTGAATGGGGAGGGCTTGGAGCTTCTATCCGTCGCTATTGACGGGCGCGACCTCGCAGAGGCTGAGTACACGGCCGATAAAGACGGATTGACCATCCCGAACATGTCGCAATCGGCAAAAATCACCGTGAAAAGTGCGTTCTCGCCGGCGAAAAACACTACGCTCTCGGGAATTTACGTCTCCAACCATCGCATCTTCAGCCAATGCGAGCCGGAAGGGTTCCGCCGGATCACGTATTTCATCGATCGGCCCGATATTCTCTCGCGCTACGAAACCAAAATCACGGCGGACAAATCGAACTATCCGTTTCTTCTCTCGAACGGCAACAAAGTTGACGCTGGCGATTTAGACGACGGGCGACATTGGGCCCTGTGGCGCGACCCTTTCCCGAAGCCATCATATCTGTTTGCTTTGGTGGCGGGAGAATTCGACCTCATTGAAGACACCTTCACCACCATGTCTGGCCGGGAGGTGGACCTTCGCGTATTCGTCGATCCTGGCGACGCGGCCCGCGCCCATTATGCCCTGGACTCGCTCAAACGGGCCATGGCCTGGGATGAAACCGCTTATGGCCGCGAATACGACCTGGACTTGTTCATGATCGTCGCGGTGCGCGATTTCAATTTCGGCGCCATGGAAAACAAGGGACTCAACATATTTAATTCGTCGCTATTGTTAGCAGACCCCGACAGCGCAACCGACGCGGACTATGAGCGCATCGAAGGCGTTGTGGCGCACGAATACTTCCACAATTGGACTGGCAACCGCATCACCTGCCGCGATTGGTTTCAGCTCTGTTTGAAAGAAGGGCTAACCGTGTTCCGTGACCAGTCGTTTTCCAGCGATTATCGCGGTGACGCCTTGTCACGCATCAAGTCGGTGCGTGGTTTGCGCGCGCGTCAGTTCCCCGAGGACGCTGGCCCGCTCGCGCACCCGGTCCGCCCACAGAGTTACTTGAAGATCGACAACTTTTATACGTCCACCGTTTATGAGAAAGGCGCCGAGCTGATCCGCGCGCTCAAGGAAATTCTCGGACCCGACGATTTCCGAGCGGGCATGGACCTCTACTTTGAGCGGTGCGACGGCGCCGCAGCGACCATGGAAGATTTCCTCGCCTGTTTCACAGACGCATCTGGGCGCGACCTCACCCCGTTTCTCACCTGGTACAACCAAGCTGGAACACCGCGCGTGCGGATTACTACCCACCATGATGAACATGCCGACACGCTCGACATCACTCTGTCGCAGTCCACACCCGACACGCCTGGGCAATCTGGCAAACAGCCCGTGCCAATCCCGGTTAAGCTTGGATTGATTGGCAAAGATGGCGCCAATCTGCCCATCCACGTACAAGGCGACAATGCAGCGCATAAACCGAGCGAGCGCACGCTGGTTTTGGAGAACGCCGAACAGACCTGGCGATTGGAACACGTGCCTCCCAAGACCGTCGTTTCAGCGCTGCGCGGTTTTTCCGCTCCGGTTATCTTGGAGCAAGACACGCCGGTCAGCGATTTGGCGCGCCGCGCCGCTTATGATGATGACGCGTTCAATCGTTGGGAGGCCGCCCAAGACTTGGCCAAACGGGCCATGTTGGCGCGATTGGACAAAGGCGGTGCGCCCGAAGCCGAGCTTGAATCCGCATGGCGAGTGGCGTGCGCTCAGGCGCTTACGCGAGCAGCGGACGATCCGGGAATCGCCGCAGCAACCCTGGCGGCGCCCGACGAAATGGAACTCGCTCAACATGTCGCCATGGTCGATCCCGACGAAATCCGCCACGTGCGTAAAGATTTTATGCGCGACACCGCGTCCGGCTTGCTCGACGATTTTGAGGCGATCTTGAAGAATGTGGGATCAAAGCCCCCATTTGAGCCCACTGCCGAGCAGGCCAATCATCGCTCGCTTTACGCACTCTGTCTGGCGTATTTGGCGTATGCCGATCCCAAGCAAGCCGCCACGCGCGCCGAACAGCTGCTCAATCAGGCTGATAACCTCACTGATCGACTTTCCGCGCTTTCCACGCTCGATACTGCGCAAGCTGACGCCTATGAGCCCGCACTTGAAAAATTCTACGCCCAGTGGGCCGATAACGCGCTTGTTGTGGACAAGTGGTTCTCTCTGCAGGCGCGAACCCGGCGGGTGGACGCACTCGATCGGATTGCCAAACTGGTGACGCATCCCGCCTATGATGCGCGCACGCCCAATCGGATTTACTCCGTGCTCGGGGCCTTTGGATTTGGCAATCTCGCCGCATTCCATCACGCTTCTGGCGAAGGCTACCGATTGTTTGTCGACCATGTGCTCGATATCGATGGCCGCAATCCCGCCGTCGCCGCACGGTTGCTCAGCGCATTTGAAATTTGGCCGCGTCTGGAGCCGAATCGCCGCGAACTTGCGCAAAAGGCGTTGGAGCGCGTGCGCGATGCGGATTCTGTTTCGCCGAATCTGTTGGAAATCGCCTCGAAATCACTTGGCGAGGACGCCTAACCCGCTACGATATTAGCCGAAGCATTGCGACTCATGACGCAATCGATATTAGAACGCTGGCGCACACCGCGCGTCAGCCAATTTGCTGAGACTATATTCGCGCGCCATACATTTGGAGACAGCATGGAAGCGGGCGCCTTACCCCGATGACGGACAAAGCATGACACGCGCGCACGCATCCCCAGCCAGCGGCCCGACCGACGTCCAGTTGGACAGCCTCAGCGAAAGCATGGCGTCCAGCGGCGCGCGCGCTCGGCTGATTCTCACCTTGGTTGGGGTTTTTGCCGTGGCCTATGTGGCTGTCATCGGCATGAAAATTCAGCGCGACAGGCTGGGCTTGGAATACGAAATGCGCCTGGATCAGGTGAGCGCAGCTGAGCTTGCCTCCGCAGAAATGGCTGCACGGACAGCGTTTGTGCGCGGCGCAGTGCTGGGCGCGGCGTCAGGCGTACAGACCGATTGGCAGCGTGACACCAACGCCGTCACTCAGCATCTGTCCGCCTTGGCCGCGCGGCCGGAAATTCTGTCTGCGGCATTGGTGACCAGTTCTGGCGATCCTTTGGCGGCCACCCAAGCAGCTGACGCGGGCACACTGGCCCAAGCTCTCAAAGCGCGCGGCGCACGCGGGGTCTGGGTGGCCCCAGGCTCCAACGGCGAACCCACGCTCTACGCGGCCGCGGATTTGGCCCTGAACAACGAAGTGCATGTGCTGGTTTCGCGTGTGTCGGCTGAACAGCTCACCGTCGCACGGGATCGGTTTGCCCTCGTGGACGCGGCTGGACGCTCCATTATGCCGCAGCGTGACATCGTCATCGACAGCCCCGAAGTTTTTGCCGAAATCCTCACAGACCGCGCCATGGCCACAACCTTGGCCGCCGACGGCGAATCCGGTCGAATGTTGGTGAGCGCCGCCCCGGTCGGCGGGGTTGGCGGGGCCTATGTGCTCACCAGCTCACCCATGAATCTCGCCGATCAGAATTGGCGTAGAACGTTGATTTTCTACCTCTTATTACTGTTTGCACCGATTTTGGTGGCGGTGGGCTTGTGCGCCGTATTGCTCATGCAAATTGATAATGTGCAATCCACACGGCGCAAATTGATCGATAGTGAACGACGCTTTCGTCTCGCCGTGGAAGGCGCGCGATGCGGCGTATGGGATTGGGATTTGGAAGCCAACAGCGTCTACATCACCGCATCTTTGGCGCGTATGTTGGGAGAGCGCCAGACCCAAGTCCTCAGCCGCGAGCAATTTCGCGATCTCGTGCACGAACAAGACCGAGAAAAACTGGAACTGGCGATTCGCAACGCCAGCCGGATCGGTCAGGTGGATGTGGAGTTTCGCGCCGCCAACCGCCCATGCAGTTTGCATGCGCGCGGCCGACCCTGGCTCGCGTCGGGCGAGCGCCACTCCAACCGCGTGGTGGGCGTGGCCATCGATGTGACGGAAAAACACGGCGCGCGCTCACGGATTCTCCAAGCCGAAGGGCAATTGGAAGCTGCGCTCAACTCGATCACTGAATCGTTTGCGCTTTGGGACGCCGATCGCCGTCTTGTCTTATCAAATCCCCGCTTCGGTCAGTTCTTCCGCCTGAATGAGCGCCAGACCCGCCGCGGCGCCTCATATGATGATTTTGAAATGACCGCCGCCGGCGCCATCAAGCGTTTGCGTCCGCAGAACGAGCAAGGTCTCACCGAGATGGAGCTTAATGACGGCACATGGCTGTTGGTCTCCGATCGTCCCACCGAGGACGGCGGGATGGTGTCGATTGGCGCTGATATCACAACGCTCAAGCGCCAAGAGCAACGCTTGACCGAGAATGACCAGCACTTGCGCCAGACCATTAAAGAACTCGGCAAGACCAAGGAGCGGCTTGAGGACGCTAAGAACCAAGCGGCGCTCGCCCGAACCCGCGCTGAAGAGGCGAGCCGGTCCAAGACCGAATTCCTGGCGAATATGAGCCACGAGCTGCGCACGCCGCTCAACGCCATCATCGGGTTTTCCGAGATCATGCAGAACGAAATGTTCGGTGCGTTGGGCGACCCCCGTTATAAAGAGTACATGAAGGATATCTGGACGTCTGGGCAACATTTGTTGCAGTTGATCAGCGATATCCTTGACATGTCGAAGATTGAAGCTGGAAAGATGAGCTTGTCTTACGAACGAGTCTTTCCTCATGAACTTGCCGAACAATGTGCACGCTTGATTCGCGCGCGCGCCAAGTCAGCTGAGCTGGTGTTCGATGTCGTGCTGTCAGATATGCCTGAAATCATGGCGGACCCACGGGCTCTCAAACAAGTCTTGCTGAATTTATTGTCCAATGCCGTCAAATTCACCAAACCGGGTGGTTCGGTGGAGCTGCGCGGGCGCGGTGATGAAACCGGCGTCACGTTTGAGGTGGCTGATACAGGTGTTGGCATCGCCAAAGCCCATATGGGTCGGCTGGGACGCCCGTTTGAACAAATCGAGAGCCACCGGGCGAAAACCCACCCCGGCGCAGGGCTTGGACTGGCATTGTCCAAGACGCTTACTGAGCTGCACGGCGGCGTGTTGGTGATTGAAAGCGAGTTGAATGTGGGCACCACAGTGAGCGTATGGATCCCGCGCACGCCGCCTGCAAAGAAAGCCGGCGGCGGGCGGGAAGCTCTGACATCCTTCGCCGATGACGCCCAAGCAGCGGTTTCCGCTGCGCCGGATCGCTCAAATTGATCGTGAGGTGGATTTGGCCGGGAGCACTCTGGCTCGCCGCAATGATTAAGGCTCGTCCGGTCCTTGTTTATCGTCTGGTCGAGACAGCGGGAATTGGCGGCGCCCGCCTCGACGTGGCGGCCGCTCGGATAGGATCGCGTTAAGCGTTTGACGGCGAGCGTCTTCTGGCATGCGTTCCAACACGGAAATCACCAGATCGTATCCGCCGGCGCGAATGCGCATCTCCACCTCGACCAAACGCCTGAGCGCGTTACGCGTTTGCTCTGCCGAAAACGGTTCCTGATTGAGAGCCTCGACCAGGTCACGCCGGGCCAATGCGAGTTCACGTAACAGCCCCAAGGCATCGCGACCGCGCATGCGCAACTGGCGACGTGCATCACTGCGGTATTCAGGCGGAACCGAAGCAATGAACCGACGCGGGGACAATCCATCGCGCCAGATCTGATCGAGGGCTTGGTTGGTTTCGTGTTCAACCGCGGTGTTAGCCTGTGCAGTTTGCCCCAATTCCGCCGACGGCGGCGCGTCGCTGAAGGCCCGTGCGCCAAGAAACCCAATGACCATAAAGTTCATGGCCAAGGAGAGCGAAAGCACGACGATAATCGCCCAATCTCGCCCGCGCAGTTTTGGCCGTCCATCATCCATCATAACTTAAATCATCGACTTGCTCTGACAGAGCGGCGTTTAAGAGCGTCTCACCTGCGGATCGCTGCTGATCCCACTGCATCGACCAATGTCCAAAGCCCGCCCCGACCAACAGTGCGAACGCCGCTCCCGCCAAGCCGGCGCGAAATGCCAGCCCGCTGCCCACATGAGACAACCAGCGGCTGAGGGAATTGGCGCTTGCGGTTGGAGCGTCCGCCAAAATCCGCCCCATGAGAGCACTGCTGGCGGCCTGGTCTGGTGCGGCGTTCAAAAGCGCATCAGTGATCCGCGCGTCATTTAGGATCGCGTTGGCGGGGTTGGGGTCCGCATTCACAAATGCCTGCGCCCCATTGCGATGGGCGGCTGGCCATCGGCGCAGTTCCGCGCCATAGATTTCCGCCAATTGTGCAAAGCGATCTTTGTTCATATCGCTATCCTCGCGCCCCATCCACAGAGGCCAAAAGTTCTGAGTGCGCTGATTGTAACGCCTTTCGCAGCGCGCGCCGACCTCGCGACAAAAGCGATTCCAGCGCTTCCACACTCACATCCATTACAGCGGCCGCTTCAATGTTCGTCATCTCTTGATAGTGACACAGAGCGATCGCCGCCCTTTGCCGATCTGGCAGCGCATTGAGCGCCAATTCCACCGCGGCGGCCACATCGCGCCCATGGGCGGCGTCAAAGGCAGACGGAGAATCATCAGCGCGTTCTGGCGGCTCATCCATCACCACATCGCGCCGCTTACGCAGCCGGTCATAACAAAGGTTGATCGCCACTCGATGCATCCAAGTCTCAAACCGTGCGGCTCCCGGCTTCCATTTTTCCGCGTGCCGCCAAACGCGAAGAAACACCTCCTGAGCCACGTCCTCCGCCTCGACCGGATCGCCCAACATGCGCCTCGCCAGCGCAGTCATTCGGCTGGCATGGCGCTCCACGATGGCGCGCGCAGCGCGCGGATCGCCTTGGGCGACGCCACGTATGAGCGCCGCGTCCGGATCGTGTTTGCCTTGCGTATTCGCCACTGCGCAAGCGCGCCTCTATCCCCACAGCGCCCAATCGGACTGACAAGGCCCAGACAGCAATGCGTGTCCACCTCCTATACCCGTCGCGCCCGTCGTCAAACGGTCAAGGGCATTGGCCACAGCACTGAGGCGCACATCCATGAATGTCAGCAAAACCAAGATGAACCCGCGCGCTATGGCCATGAAGCTTTTCTACTCCTCGTCACGCCACCAATACAGCCGGTCTTCCCGCCGAGCTGCAGCAGCATCAAGCTCCTCGGCGTCAATCACATCATCGCCATTGGCGTCCAGACGTTCAAACACCACCATATCGCGGCCTAAGAACTCAGCCCGGCTTACGGCGCCGTCCTTGTTTTCATCCACGCGAGAACCGCGATGGCGTCGACCTTGGTGCGGCTCGCGCGGTTCAAGACCTTCATCGTCGCGCGCTTGAGCCCGCTCGTCACGCGCTGTACGGCGTTGCTGGGCCGCGAACTGTTCAATGGGCGAGCGATCTTCGATGGACAGAACGCCGTCTCCATTGCGATCGCTCCACTCGAACATGGCCGATTGCAGCGCAGTCACCTCGTCACGTGTTACGGCGTTGTCGCCGTTGGTGTCTGCGGCATGCAGCATTTGAAAGACTTGGGCCAAGTGATCGCGTCCGCCATGATGTCTGGGTCCGTGATCACGCGCCAGGGCTGTACCGCTGGGCAGTGCGAGGGCGCATGCGCCAACCCACGCAGCGACCGATTTGATAGGTGTCATCGTTTCACTCCTTCTCACGACATGATCGGTAAACGGCCGAGATCAGGCCGTCCGTCGCTCTGAACTGGAGTCTGTCAAAGATTTAACCTGCGCCGGGAAAACAAGGGCGGCCCGCAGGCCGGGTCCGCGTCCATCCACCATGCCGGGACCGTCATCAAGGACGAGCTCCGCATTGTGGATATCGGCCACCGCTTCAACCAGACTTAGACCGAGTCCAACCCCGGCGGCCGAGCGACTGGCGTCCAGTCGCACAAAGCGTTGGCGCACCCGTTCGCGCGCCTCGACCGGGATGCCGGGTCCAGTGTCGGTGACCGACACCTCGATGCGCCCGTCGCTGCATTGGCGTGTGCGCAAGGCAATAGCGCCGCCCTCAGGCGTGTATTTGATCGCATTGTCGAGCAAATTGGCGACAGCCTGAGACAACAGCGCCCGGTCGCCTTTGATAGTCAAGTCTGAGGGCGTTTCAAGGGATAGCTCGAGTTCCTTTTCCTCACACGCCGGACAATAAAGATCGCCAATATCGGCAGCGAGTTCGCCCAAGTCTAAAGGAGCCAAAGCAGGTCGCTTTTCACCCGCTTCCAATCGGGCTATGCGCATCACGGCGTCGAACGTGCCCAAGAGTTCGTCCACGTCAGTGACAGCCGTGGTGATCGCCTCGGCGTCAGCCTCTGAATCAGCTTCGGCTCGCGCCGCCTCCAATCGCGCCCGCAGCCGCGTGAGCGGCGAGCGTAAATCATGCGCAATGGAATCGCCGGCGTGGCGCATGGCCGCCATTAAGTGCTCGATGCGATCGAGCATGGAGTTCAGATTACCCGCCAGCTCATCGAGTTCATCACCCGTGTAATTGCGCACCGCACGGCGATGTAGGTCGCCTCCGCCCACCCCGCGCACAACGGCGTTCAAGCGCTCCAATCGCTGGGCAAATCGACGGCTCACAAAGATGCCCGACCCCAACGCCAACAACAGGACGAAGCCCGTCGCAGTCCAGGCCGTATTGGCCATGCCGCTCAAAAAACGCGCATCATCGTGAAAATCCCGGCCCACCAAAAGTCGAAACCCGCCAGCGAAGTCTTCGACAAATCCTCGAGCGCGCCGACGTTCTTCAACGCCGTTATCGTCAATGCGGGTATAGACAAAGTTGGACAACACGCCTTCTTCGTTCGCATGAAGGGGCAGGCCGTCCAGACTGCCTGAAAGACGCTCGCCTTGGGGATAGGCCAAAATGTAAAGGAAATCCTGATCGGTCAGGCTGCGCTTGGCCACGGCTTGATTGAGCCCATTCAAGCCGCCGCCGCGATAGGCCTCAGTGAGCACCTCCACTTCACCGGCGATGGCGGCGTCAGTCCGTCGCGCCAACGTATTCTGCATGGAGATGTAGATCAGGATCAGAATAAACCCTGCAGACAGGGCAAACACGCCGGTCACCAATGCGGTAAACCGGAATGTGGCGGTGCGTGTAAATGCAGGCGTCCGTCGGATCATGCATCCAGGCGATAGCCCGCCCCGCGCACGGTGTGAAGCAGGCTGGTGTCGAAGTCTTTGTCGATTTTCGCACGAAGCCGCGAAATGTGAACGTCAATCACATTGGTCTGGGGGTCAAAATGATAGTCCCACACCTTTTCCAACAACATGGTGCGCGTCACCACTTGTCCCGCGTGTTTCATCAAAAACTCAAGCAGCCGGAACTCGCGCGGCTGAAGCAGTATGGGCTGTCCGGAGCGCTTTACCGTGCGCGACAACAAATCCATCTCTAAATCGCCAACTTTGAGTTTTGTTTTGGCGGTTTCTGGGTCGCGCCGACGAACCAGCGCATCAATGCGCGCGGTTAGCTCTGCAAACGCATAGGGTTTGGTCAGATAATCGTCACCGCCGGCCTTTAGGCCTTCGACACGATCATCCACTTCGCTCATGGCCGACAGCACCAAAGTCGGCGTTTGGATTTTTTCCCCGCGCAAGGTCGAAATCATGGAGAGGCCGTCAAGTTTAGGGAGCATGCGGTCCACGATGAGCACATCGTATTCCCCGTCTCGAGCCATTTGCAGCCCCGTTTCCCCGTCGCCGGCAACATCGGCGACATGGCCGGATTCTTTCAAACCTTTCGCCATGTACGCGGCGGCGGCTCCATCGTCCTCAACGATTAATATTCTCATGACCAGCCCCAAACTTGGGATCGGGCGGCGCCATCACCGCCCGATCGTGTGACCTACTCTTCGTTGATGTTAAGCCGAATCGGCGCGAACCGGCGACCGGCGCGATCGAGAACTGTGAGAATGGCCACCTCTCGACCATCATCAATCACATCGTTAATGGCGCTCTCAAAGTCATCGACCGTTTCGACCGGGTCCGAGTTGACTTCCAGAATCACGGAACCTCGGCCAATCCCACGTTCTTCAGCCGGACCACCCGGATAGACGCGCGTCACCACGACCGCCGGCGCTTCGGCATCCACGCCAAGCCGGTCAATTTCTTCAGCCGTGGCGTTCCGCACTGACATGCCGGTGAGCCCAGCCAGGCGATTGGCGTCACTCGCGCGCGCGGGACGCTCGCTGGCGCCGTCGTCTTCACGTTCGCCTATGGTGACGGTCAGGGTGCGCTCACGGCCATCGCGGATGATGCGAAACTTCGCGCGTTCGTCCACTTTGAGGTTACCCACAATGCGGGTCGCTTGAAGCGAGTCTTCGATGTCTTCGCCCTCAATCGCAATGATGATGTCGCCGCTGCTGAAACCCGCGTCTTCAGCGGGACTGTCCTCAACGACTTGTTGGACAATGGCCCCGCGAGCCTCATCCAATCCAAGTCCGGCGGCGAAGTCCTCGTCCACCGACTGCAACAACACGCCCAGCCAACCGCGACGCACAACACCCTCTTCGATCAAGGCCTCGACAATGCTAGATGCGGCGTCGGCGGAAATTGCGAACCCAACGCCATTGCTCCCGCCGCTGCGCGAAATGATTTGGGAATTGACGCCGATCACACGGCCTTGCAGATCAAAGCTGGGACCGCCGGAATTGCCTGGATTGATGGGCGCGTCGATTTGAATGAATGGCGTGTATCGTCCGCCATTGCGGCTGATCACATCACGGTTGGTCGCCGAGACAATGCCCGCTGAGGCGGACACGCCGAGGTTGAACGGGTTGCCAATGGCGACGACCCAGTCACCCACGCGCACATCCACATCTTCGGCGAATGAGACATACTCGAACGGCTCTTCGCGATTGACCTTGATCACAGCCAGGTCACTTGATGGATCTGTACCGATCACTTCAGCTTTAAGCGAAGAGCCATCGTAGAAATTCACAGTGATTTCACGGGAATCGGCCACCACATGGTTGTTGGTGACAATAAATCCGTCCGCCGAGACGATGAATCCTGACCCCGACGAGGCGCGAGGACGATCGCCGAACAAAAATGGCGGTAAATCTTCGGGCTGAAACCCGAACTCCTCAAATGGCGAGGATACGTTGACGCTCGATTCCACATTGAGGCTCACCACCGCCGGCGCCACATTGTCGATCAAGTCAGCGAACGACATGGGCGCGCCATTCTTCAGCGTGATGCCGCGCTCCAATCCCTGTTGGGCGAGCGCTGGGGAGGTCATGACCAATCCCAAGGCGGTAGCTGTGGCGAGTGCAAAACGAGTGGGGGTTAAGCGCATACATTCATCTCCGTCGTTTGGCGCGCGATGACAGCTATTGAAACTGTCAACGCAGCGTGGGTTGTCCCTGTTTAATTCCAAATGGCGTCGTTGTTACAATTCAGCAACACTTAAGCGCTGGCGCCATGCACTACCGCAGCGTTAACCCTGGCGGCGATCACCCGGCGCCTTCGGATTCAATTCGCTGCCGGTTCTTTGGATTGAGTGCGGATCACCACAGGGCTATTGAGCGTGCGATGCACTGGGCATTTGTCCGCAATCTCAAGCAAACGCGCGCGCTGCGCGTCATCCAGATCTCCCACCAAAGTGATTGATCGTTCGATCACGTCAACCTTCGCCTTGGGATCCTCGCAATGCTCGCAGTCTTCGGCGTGCGTTTTTTCGTGCGTGAGCTCGACTTCGACCCGATCAAGCGGCCACTGCTTATGATTGGCGTACATGCGCACCGTCATACTGGTGCAACTCCCCAGCGCAATGTTCAAGTATTCATATGGGTTTGGCCCCTCGCCGCCTCCGCCCACGGATGAGGGTTCGTCCGTCACAAGCCGATGTCCATCTGCGGTAACCACATCATTGTGGTAGGTCCCGCGCCCAGTCTCCCCCACCCGGACAGCATTCGGCCCTTGGGGCAGGTCTGAAATCTGTTCGTCACCGGTCGTGTCCACATAGGACGACGCCCAGGCTGCGATCGCATGGGCCGCATAGCGGGCGTCTGATCGGTCGGTCAGCAGATGATCCGACGTGTTTAGGCTTAGAAAACTCTTGGGATGGCGGGCGGCGACAAAGAGATCAGTGGCGTTGTTAATGCCCACGATCTCGTCCACCGGCGAATGGCAAATGAGCAGGGCCTTGTTTAACTTACTCAGATAATCGGTAACTTTGCCCTCTTCTATGTCATCCAAAAATTGCTTTTTGATCTGAAACTGCCGGCCCGCCAGAGTAACTGTGGCGCGCCCCTGAGAGGCGATGGTGTCGAGGTCGGCGGCAAACTGCTTTTTGACATGACTGGCGCTGGACGGCGCACCGATTGTGGCGACGGCCTTGACGCTCTGAATGTCGCAAGCCGCCATTAAGACGGCCGCCCCGCCCAAGCTGTGGCCAACCAGTAATGACGGCGGGCCCAAATCACTGGCCATGTATTGCGCCGCCGCCTGCAAATCCTGGATGTTGGAGCTGAAATTGGTGTCAGCGAACTCACCATCCGAATGACCCAGGCCGGCAAAATCAAAGCGCAACACGCCATAACCATTTTTGGTGAGCTCGGCTGCGATCTCTCGCGCGCCCAGTAAATCTTTCGAACACGTGAAGCAGTGCGCAAACAGCGCCCACGCCCGCGGCGTTCCTGCGGGCCGATCCACTCGTCCAGCGAGTGAATGTCCTTCATGACCGGCGAATGTGACCCGTTGAATTGGCGGCATGGCGCTTCTCCCTAATCTTGCGGCTCAATCAGACCATAGTCATGTTGGTCTGTCGCGCCGAGACGGGAGCCGGTTACTTTTTCGCGAGATCGGGACTGAGGCGCTTGGGGCGGATGACCTGATAGGCCAGAAGGACACCGGCGGCCATCAGCACCAAGGGCGCCAACCACAACACAACCCCAGCGCCATCGGCCGGCGGATCAAGCAAGGCGGCCTCACCATAGCGCTCGGCGACCAGAATTCGAACTTCGTGATCTGTGCGCCCGTTCAAGACCGCATCCCTCACCAGCTCTCGCATGCGCACCGCCGGCTCAGCGTTGGATTCGGCGATGGATTGGCCCGCGCAGACCACGCAGGCAAATTCTTGGTAAAGCGCCTCAATGCGATGCTGTTGTTCAGAACTCGGCGAAGGCTCAACCTCCTGCGCGCTGGTGAGCTGGCCCAGCGTTAGTGCCAATAGTGCGCCGATCAGAGCGGGCGTCATCATGTCCTCGCCCCACGCGGCCTGGCGGCGCCAAGTAGCGCCAAGCCAGCGCCGCCGGCAATACAAGCAATCCCCAAGAACACCATCCAGATCATACGCTTTTCCATGATCCGCACGGTCCAGGTCGTCCGGCCGTCAGCGCCCGTTTGTGGCGGTCCGAACGCCACATAAAGATCTCCGCCAAGACCTGATTTACGCGCCACTTCACTGGTGGTTTGTTCTTGCACCCAATACCAGCGCCATTCTGGGCGCAAAATCGCTGTGGTTTGACCGGGTCGAACAACTTCGATTTCCGCTGCGGCGGCGTCAAAATTCGGCCCCGCTCGATCGCCCACGGCGCGCAAGCGGATGTCATAGCCACGGCTGGTCACGGTGTCGCCTGAGCTTGCCACCACTGAGCGCGATGTGGAGAACGCATGGTCAGCGGCCGCGCCAATGGCGAGCAATCCCACGCCAGCATGGGCCAAGGCTGCGGCCAGCATCGACGGACGTTGGCGCACCATGGACCAGGGTGAGGCTTGAGAGCGCTCGCGAGCCAGTCGGTTGGCCACATCGAGCCCGGCGCCAAAGATCAACCAAGCCCCTAAGGCCAGGGTGATTGCGGCGCCGATGGGCGCGCCAAGCACAATCGCCATCACGGCCAAAACTCCCATGCCCGCAGCGATGAACGCTGCTGGTCGGCGTCGGGCGATTTGCGCACCGCCCCACGGCGCCAAGGTGGCGAGGGGTGTGAGGACAAAGGCGGCAGCCATGATCGGCAGCGCCGCCTTCTCATAGTAAGGCGGTCCAACAGACAAGCGCTCCCCGAGGGCTTCGGCGAACAATGGCGTCAACGTGCCGGTGAGCACCACCAACGCAGCGACAACCAAGAACAGATTATTGGCCACCAAGAAGTTTTCACGGCTGATCGTCTTGGTGTCCTGTGACGCGCGGGTCATCCTGGCTGCTCGGAACGCGAACAGTCCCAAGCCGGATAAGAGAACCGCCGCGAAAATGCCCAACAAAATCACGCCGCGCGTGGGATCCGAGGCAAAGGCGTGCACCGACGTGACCATGCCAGAACGCGTCAGGAATGTGCCCAAAACGGCCAATGAAAACGCTCCGATTGCGAGCAATGCGGTCCACCCGCTAAGCCCGCCGGTGCGCTCGGTGACCATGGCCGAGTGCAGCAGCGCCGCCGCCAGAATCCAGGGCATAAGGCTGGCGTTTTCCACTGGATCCCAAAACCACCAGCCGCCCCAGCCCAACTCGTAATACGCCCAGTACGCGCCCAGCCCGATTCCCAGCGTGAGAAACGCGAACGCCAACAGAGTCCAGCGTCGGGTCGCGCGCGCCCAAGCCCGATCTGCCCGCCCCGTCCACAACGCGGCCATGGCCAAGGCAAATGGCGCGCTCAATCCCACATAACCCAAATAGAGCATGGGCGGATGCACCGCGACGGCGGGGTCTTGCAGCAATGGGTTGAACCCTCGACCCGACCACGGTGCAGGATCAACCCGTTCAAACGGACTTGACGCAAACAAAGTAAACGCGATGAACGCCGCGCTCAGCGCCCCAAACACCACAAGAGCGCGCTGGGTCTGGGACTGGTCCACGCCGGGGCGAAACGCGAATGCTGCGCCCATGCCCGACAGCACCAAACACCATAACAACATGGAGCCTTCATGATTGCCCCACGCAGCCGCGATTTTGTACACGATCGGTTTGGCGGCGTGGGAATGGCTGACCACGTTCTCGACTGAAAAGTCAGACCGCAGGAACGCCGTCACTAGGACCGCAAACGCCGCAGCAATGGCGACAAAGCAAACCAGTCCCGCGCGTCGGCTGATCGCCAAAGCGCGAACGTCATCACGCAAGCCGCCGGCGCTTTGCACGAGTGCGCTCACAAGCGCCAAGCTCAGCAGCACCACGCCCCAATCGGGAGAGAACACGCCCATCATCCGCGCTTAGCCGAACCGCAGGACCTGGCCAAAGCCGGGGCATCTTCAATTTCACGCGGCGTATAGCTTTCGTCATGCTTGGCCATCACCCGCCGGGCCACAAGCCTTCCCAGCTCGTCCAGCATGCCCTGGGCGATGACGCACTGCCCTTCGCCAAAGAGGTTGGGCACGACCCCGCCATAACGCACATCGAGCGTCGTCAAATCGTCGGTGAGCGTGAAGATCAATTCACCTTGATCATGGCCCACACTGCCCAGCACAACCAACCCGCCCACAGACACCGGTCGCTCCTGCAAGGTGTCGTCGGCGAGCAGTTCGCTTGGCGTGACAAAGAAGGCCACAGAGTCGCGCAAACCAAAAGCGGCAAGTCCGGCGGCAATCATCACCCCAAACGCCACCGTCGAAATCACCGTGAGCCGTTTCTTGACACGGGTTGTCATCATGGTGCGGTCTCCGGTTCGCCGTCTTGGATGTACTGGTACGTAGCTGCGTTTTGGGGCCAACTGTTTGGCGCTGAGGAGAGGATCAGTAACGCGCCGGGCTTTTCTGCGAAAGCCGCGCGTGCTGCAGCCAGTGTTTCTTCGCCAGCACCGCGCCCGTCAAGCACAGCGCGCGAACGCGCCAGCATCAGCCAGCCTGCAAGATCATCACGTTCATCGATTAATCGCTCGGCCAGACCCGCCACCATGTTGCGTGGATCGGCGCCGGCCGGCGCTGCGCCACCAATCGCTTGCGGGCGCGACAGGGCCTGAGCTGCCCTCATGGCGATGATATCCGCAGAATCATCCCGGCCCTGCGCTTTGCCCAACAGATCAATCCAATGTTCTGCCGCCGCCTGCGTATCGCCCTGTTGCAGCGCCGCCATCGCGACGAAATTCCCAGCCCAAAGATTGTCTGGGTCCAGCGCCAGTGCGTCTTGTGCGGCCTGGAGCGCGCGCTCGGTCACCTGGCCGCCATTGACGATCACAATGGCTTCAGCCAGCGATACAAGGGCTCCGGGGGAAGCCGACAGTTGGATTGATTGCGACAAGACGCGTTGCGCCTGGCGCGCTCGGCCGTTGATCAATAGTGCTTCGCCGTAGGCGCGCAATGATGGACCGGTGGGATTTCGTTTCGCTTGGGCTTGCGCGGCCGCCAGCCATGCATCGGGCGGAAGATTGGCTAGACTGGCGCCATCAAGCCGATCGAGTCGCTGTGATAATGGCATGCTGGGCCCGTGAGCTCCGCCAGCCACGGCGAACACGCCGAGCGCGCCAAGCGCCACAACTAAGACCGCCACAATCCGAGATCGGGGTTGCGAAAACCCTCGCGCAACAAATGCACCGGCGCTGGCGCACGCCACAAATGACAACACCCAAAATGCGATCATCGATCTCGCTCCCTAGGGCGAGATATATATAGGCCAGGCGTGATACGCGAGATTTCGCGCCGTTAGGCCGCAGTTGGCGGCGCACAGGGCAAGCTTAACCGGGCGCTCAACCCACCCAGTTCGCTGTCGCTGAGCGCCACCTCGCCGCCAATGGCTTCGGCCAGATCATGAACGATCGCAAGGCCAAGACCGGAACCGGGGCTGGCTTCGTCCAGCCTTGCTCCACGTTGCAGGACGGCTTCCTTCTCACTCGGCGTCAGTCCTGGACCGTCATCGCTGACCGTGATCGAGACATTGCGGTCGTCCATTGGTCGGACCGCCACCAAGACCCGAGACTTGGCCCATTTGTAGGCGTTATCGAGCAGATTGCCCACCATTTCGGTGACGTCCTCGCGGGCGGCCAGCACCGACAGATCGGAGGTTCCATCTTCTAAGGCAATATCAATCTCAATCTCGCGATCACGATACAATCGCGGCACGGTGCGTTTCAAATCATCCAGCACCGGCTCGAGCGCGGCATAGGCGTGTGCGTCGCGCGCACGGGCCGCTGCTCCCGCGCTCTTCAAATGTCGATCCACATGAGACCGCATAGCCGATATTTGCCGACGGATCTGCGTGGCCAGCACGCTGTCCTCGCCTTCGGCTTCTGATAGCAAAACAGCAATGGGCGTTTTGAGCGCGTGGGCCAGGTCGCCAGCGCGAGCGCGGGCGCGTTTCACGATATCGCGATTGTGGTCGATGAGCGCATTGAGCTCTTCCGCCAGGGGCTGAAGTTCGCTCGGCGCATCGCCGGTCAGCTTGGTGCGTTTGCCAGCGCGGACCTCGCTCACGGCAACGCCGAAGTGATATAGCGGGCGCAGGCCCAATCGCACCAATCCCAGCACGACCCCCATCAACACCACGGCCAAAATGGTCAATGCCCAAAACACCGCCACCGCAAAGTGGCGCACATCACGATCGAGCGGGGTGCGATCAGCGGCGGCGAACACCAAGATCGGATCTTGGTCGGGCCGCAACCGCACAGAACGGACGCGAATTTGTAGGGGAAGGTTTTCCGGTCCGACGCGCGAATAGGTGGCGGTTTTCGACGGATCGTCGAGCACGGTTTGGACGTGGTCATCACTGATGCGTAGTCTTTCGTCCCATAATGACCGCGAACGCGCCCAGGGCCGGCCTGGCCGGTCAGCCGGGGCGATCACCCAATAACGGCCGGAGAATGTCTCCGAATAACGCGGATCGGGCAGCTCAACGGGCACAACGATATTGTCATTGGCGTCCAGCTCCACCGACGAGATCAGCGTGGCGATGGTGGCGTCGAGCCCGTCATTGAGATCGCGAAAAATGGCGCTTTGATACAAGGCTGTGAGCCCCACGCCGCCCACAGCCAGAAGGCCCGTCACCCACAGGCCAACGAACAAAGACAGTCGACCAAACAGCGATTGCGGACCGCGCATGCGCGGCAGCCCGAACCGGCTCATCGCACGCCTGGCGGGTGCTCGTTATGGGGATCAATCAAGCGATATCCCAAGCCGCGCAACGTCTGGATGCGATCGGCGCCGATTTTCTTGCGCAAGCGCCCGACAAACACCTCGATCGTGTTCGAGTCACGATCAAAGTCCTGATCATATACGTGCTCGGTAAGCTCGGAGCGTGAAATCACCTCGCCGGCATGATGGGCGAGATAGCGCAAAACGCGAAATTCCTGGGCCGTGAGGCGAACCGGCTCGCCGTCGACCTTCGCTTGTGCTGAGCGGGTATCCACTTCCAGTGATCCCACCACCAATGTGGAGGTGGACGCGCCGGCGGCCCGACGCAACAAGGCGCGAAGACGGGCGAGCAATTCTTCGGTGTGAAACGGCTTGGTCAAATAATCATCCGCACCGGCGTCAAACGCTGAGACTTTGTCGGTCCATTGATCGCGTGCGGTGAGGATCAATACCGGAGTTTTCAGGCCTTCGCGTCGCCAAGCGCCCAGCACTTTGGCCCCGTCGAGTTTCGGCAAACCCAAATCCAGAACAATGACGTCATAGGGTTCGGTTTCCCCCATGAACAGTGCATCTTCGCCATTTAGGGCGAGGTCCACGGCATATCCCTCAGCGTCCAAGGCATCGCCGAGATTGCGAGACAAATCGGGATCATCTTCAGCGACCAGAACTCGCATTCGTCCGTTCCGCGTTTTGCAAACAAGGGTTCTCAGGGTCACGCGCTCGCCGTTCTTGATTGGCCAGCACATCTCCCGACAAAGGATCCACTTGGATCATCAAAATGGTTCCGCCCACGGTTTCAATAGGCACACAATACAAGGTGGGCGATCCCGATTCATCCGCCAACAGCCGTGTATTATAAAATTGCACCACGTCGTACTGCTCGCGAATATTGCGCCGCACGGTTTCAAGTGACGCAATAACGCCGTCCCGGCGCGCCTGGCGGGCGTCTTCAGCTGTGAAGTCTTGCGTGGAATCGTCCTGCGCTGCGGCCACCAAGGGCTGCGTCGCCAACGCCGCACATGTGAGCAATAGTCTAAACATCATGGTGGTTTTGCGAGCGCCGCGCTGAACCTTCGCTGAAGCGTCAATCATCGCGACAGTATACAGGCTGGGGCTCACATGCCCAGGTCCTTACGAGGATCGTATGACTGAGGCGGACGCCAACGCGACACAAACCGCTGCAATTCTGCGTCCGGACGTTCGGGCAACACGACTTTGAGACGGATCAATTGATCGCCGCGCCCGCCATCTGCCCGCACGCCCTTTCCCCGCAACCTCAACACTTGGCCAGTATTGGCGCCCTTCGGGATTGTCACCGTCACCGAACCAGTCAGCGTTGGCACGCGAACCTTGGCGCCAAGCACGGCTTCGGTGAGCGTAATGGGCAGTTCAAGACGGATATCCTCGCGGTCACGAACGAAAAACTTGTGCTCTTCCACTTCCAATTCCACCAAAGCGTCACCAGGCGGTCCGCCGCGCGATGATGGCGCGCCTTGGCCACGCAGCCGCAGCACCTGTCCCGGTTTCACGCCTTCAGGGATGGTCAAGTCCAGCACTTTGCCATCACCCATGGTGACCCGCTTGCGACCGCCATTCACCGCATCCTCAAAGGAAACTGTGAGTTTGTATCGCGCGTCTGGCCCACGGGCGCCGAAGGGATTGCGTGTTTCCTCATTGCCGAAGACCGACGAAAACACGTCCGCAAAATCATGCCGGCCATTCGCGCCATTACGCGGCCGTCGCGAGGATCGCGGGGAGAATCCCCGTCCCATTTCATTGCCATTGGCGTCGATCTCCCCGCGGTCGTACCGCCCGCGCGAGGTTGGATCGCTCAACAATGCAAACGCCGCTGTCACCCGCTTAAATCGCTCTTCAGCATGCCCGTCGCCCGGGCGTGTGTCCGGATGGAGTTCCTTGGCAAGCTTGCGATACGCCTTGCGGATGTCGTCCGGGGACGCCGTGGATGATACCCCCAACTCTCGATACGGATTGTCCAGCATGACACGGATCTCTTCGGCCCAAACGCGAGCATGGCTAAAAAACGACCTTGGTATATGGGGGGCGAGTCTGACAATGCGCAAAGCCGGTTTGACCGAGTTATCTACAGCTGAATCATCTGCACCGCCGGCGCGCCCGCCCCATACCGTGGCGATATTTGAGCGATTCTCATGGTGACTGTCGAGACCGGAGCTCCAGAAAGATTCGCAGCTTCTTCAGCGTTCGAGATCACCACCGAGCTCAGTGAGGTCTCGCTACTCCACACATCAACGTTGTTTTCCAAGAGATCCACTTGGTACTGTTCGCTCTCTTCTCCCAATGGAACTTCCGCCGCTGACCAGTCATCCCCGCCCAAGCGCGTGCGCCGGATCCAGCTGATGTGAATGCCGTCAGGCTGACGAACGGCGCGCACATGCACGGGACTGAGCGGGCGCAAATGGCGCGCGAAATAGGTCTGGTCGACCTCAAAGCGTTCATCGGCGAACGCCTCACGGCCGAGCGGCGCGAAGGACCACAGTAATTGTGCATCGCGTTCATGGCTTCCGGCCGCGACCGAGATGGCTGAGCCGTTAAAGACGATCACCGACGCGCCGGCCAAAGCGCCCATGCCCAGCTCGGAGCCCGACTGGCCACGCAATAGCTGTGACAACCGATATTGGTTCGGCCCCACCAACTCCGCCACAGCGAACTGAACCAATTCCCACTCCCCGTCCGCGCCTGCAATCGCGACGGTGTTGGCGCCGTTGAGCACGGCGAAGGGATCAGCTGAGGCCAAGGGCGCTTGGCCATAGAAGGTCGCGTCGAGAACGCTGGCGAAATCCCACCGCCCCATGGGTCCGGACGGCAAATCGGCGTTGAGTTCGCCCACCATGGCGGGGCGGGTCAGGGCGCCACGTTGTGTCAAATGCTGAGCGCCGGCGCCGGCCGACACCGAAACTTGATTTGGCCAGGGTGCAGCAAAGGCGGCGACACGCGGACCGGCGCGGTCAACTTCATCGGGCGCAAGCGGAATATCCAGAACCACGCCAAAGGGCGCAGCTGGCGCGGCGACAGGCGCATCAATCACTCCAGGATCAAGGCCGGGCGCCTGCGGAGCGGCGAGGATCGTGCGCTCCAAAACCACGTCCCGTGCAGGCCCATCGACAATGCTGGCGATTTGGAACAGACCCGGCCCAAGCGCGGGCGCGCTCACAACATCTCCAGGCTCCAGCGCGAGATCACTGGGCGCCAATTGTGCGGCAATGGTTTCCACCCGGGCCTGGTCGCGTTTCAATACGCGATCCGCCAAAGCCTCCGCGGCATTATGGTCTAGCACCAGCGGCACGGATAAGCGCAAGGGCGGCTGACCAGTGCTCCCCGTCGGCTGCGCATAAGCGGATGCCGGCTGATAGCTCGCCGCATCATCGTAAAAATCCAGCCGGGCGCTTTGCGCAATGAACGCCGCATCGTCGGACCGGCGCTCAAACCGGCGATTGCCCTCAAGCAGAACAAATTTGTCCGGGTCGAGCACCGCCACCGGCCCGTCCTGCCGGTCGATGAACGCCAGGCCTGGTGAGCGCAATGCCAGATCGTGGTCGTAAATGCGCGTCAATTGTTCCATCGCCCGGCGGGCAGGCATGGGCCGATCAATAACGTAACCCGCGACCAACGTGTCGCACCCGTCTGAGTCAAGATCTAAGCCCGCAGCGCTGTGTGCGATCTCAGCCAGAATATCGGGCAATTCCGCCGCGCCTGCTCGTCCGGTCAGCCAATGGCCCAGGCGCCAATTGCCGCCATCGGCCCAAACATCCGCGCGGGCGGGAAAATCAGGATAGGGCCGCGCATCCCACGTCCAGGCGTGAGCGGCGTCCATGTCGATCATGGGTTCGTTGTAAATCGAGGAGACAGGATTGTTGTTCTCTGCGGCCCAATGACCAATCAGCGCTTCGAGATAGCGCCGTTGGATCAGATCATCGCGCTCGCCACTGGAATAATAGGGCAGCTGGCTTTCCGCGCTTTTGGGATCGATAAAGACATTGGGCTGATTGGCGCCTTTGTCGACCGCCGGACATCCCATCTCCACGAAGACGATGGGTTTGGATTCCGGGACCCAATCGGTGGCTGTGGCCGCCTCCACGCCGCCGGGCCGGTCATAGTGCTGATTGGACCACCAATTACGCAAATCCTTGTAGCGAAACACCCAGGGCTTTTGTGCAGCGCCATCTGTAATCGGCGTGCGCACCTGCCCGTCCCGGTCAGCGGGCGTGTCGTAGTACCAGTCATAGCCCTCGCCGGCCTCCACATTCGATTGAAGGTAAGACACGTCGCGCCCAGACGTGGATTGGGCTGCATCAGCATGGCCCTGCCCGTCGCGCCAATCGCTGAGCGGCGCGTACCAATCAATGCCCACAAAATCGATAGCTGCATCGGCCCAGAGCGGATCGAGGTGGAAATACACATCTCCGGCGCCGTCGTCCGGTTGGTGCCCGAAATACTCACTCCAATCAGCGGCGTAGGAGAGTTTGGTGTCCGGCCCGACCACACCGCGCACGTCACCGGCCAGGGCGCGCAGCTGATCCACCGCCGGATAGCTGCCGGCGCCATCGCGCACAGTGGTGAGTCCGCGCATCTCTGAACCAATCAAAAACCGATCAACACCGCCAGCGACTTGCGCCAGATGGGCATAGTGCAAAATCATCCGCCGCAGCGACCATTCGGCCGGCCCTGAATAGGCGACCTCATCATTTACCGTCGAAAAATCCGACACCGCGCACTGGCCGAACAAGGCGTCGACCTGCGCGCCCGCCACAGCACTCTTATCCGGCGAACCCGGTTGACCCGCCGCGGGATGGCAGGTGATGCGCCCGCGCCAGGGATAAGCGGCTTGCTCAGCCGCGCCATAGGGATCGGGCAGCCCGGAGCCGCTCGGTACATCCATCAGAATAAAAGGATAAAGGCCGACCTTGTAGCCGCGCGCCTTTAATTCGGTGATCGCTTGGACCACTGTCGTGTCGCTCGGCGTGCCGCCATAGGCCGGACGATCGTTAATCCGGCTGACCTCGTAAGCGTCGGTGCGCGCGACGCCATTCACGCGCCACTCCAACGGGCGGGTAAGCTTGTCGCGGGTCTCCACGCCAGGCCGGATCTCGCTCGCGCCGGCGCGCAAATCAGTCCCAAACCACGACACCACGAGCATGACCGACGTCACGCCCGGCAATTGGGCTTCCAGATCATCGAGCGCGGCGCGGATATCCACCAGGCCGCGGGCGTTGTTCATGTTTTCAAAGCGGTCAGCGCCCGGTCCCAAACGCTGACGCACAGGCACGGTGGCGTAGGCGAACTCGCCTGAACCGGGGATCAGCGTCACGCCGCGCAGGTCAGACTGGAGGCGTGGCGCGCCATCATCCGGCGCGACTGCACGGAAGACTTCCACATTGATCTGCGGAATTCGGTTGCCATAGGGCTCAAGTGCCAAGTCTTCGAACACTATATAGGCCGTCCCACGCATGGCTGGGGCGGCGACATCGCTTTCAATTGCCTCAATCAGCGGATCGACGAGCTGCTGTTCGCTCCCCAAATGCACCCGATAGGTCACATCCGCCAGGCGCATGGGTTCACCATCGGCCCAGATGCGGCCAATCCCGCCGATGGGCCCCTCACATAGCGCCAAGGCAAAGCTCACCGAATAGGCGTATTCGGTCAGTGTCGGACCTGCACCTTTGCCGCCGGGGATATCGCCAGTGGTCGCAGTTTCCCGAAACCGCGCCGCCCAAACGATCTGCCCGGCAAGGCGCATGCGTCCGTAAACAATGGGCAATGGCGCGCCCTCGGTGGAGCTTTGCACGCGCAGCCCGTCCAAGCGCGGCCCTTCCACATCGCGAGCAAACGCGGAGCTGATGGTGCGCGCGGCAATGGCCGTTAACGCGGCCTTCGCCGTGGTCGCCGCGACCGTGAGCAGGACATTAGCCATACAGCGTCACTCTCCTGAGTTGGGATGAGGAAAGGCGAAGGCGGCCGCCAGTTTGCGCCGCCACCAGGGGATGAAAGCGCCCTCCACCACCGCTCGGCCCCAATAGGCGTGGATGATCCGATCGGGCGCAGTGAGGATGGCGGCGTGTTTCATCGGCGCGCCAGGCGCCATGCGGAACAGGACAACATCGCCGGGTTCAAATGCGTCTAAAGGAACACGATCAAGATGGCGCTGCGCGGCGTGAAACAGGGTTTCCTCGCCCGACACTTCGGCCCAATCGGGCGTGTAAGGCGGCGGAGCTTCTGGTTCCGGGGCGGCAAACACCTCCCGCCACACACCGCGGATCAAGCCCAAACAATCACACCCCCCACCTTTGGCGCTGGCCTGATGGACATAGGGCGTGCCCAGCCATGCGCGCGCCGCCGCAATGATGCGGTTTTGATGGTCCCAATCGCGTTCCATGGTCTGGTGAACGTCAATCCTGACGGCCGCGCAGCAGGCTTGCTCCGTTATGGGTCTCGCCAACGCGCGGTCCTGCAATCAGCCAATCATCGCCAGGGATCATCGGAAAGCCGCGAAAGTTCACTGCATTGGCGAACTTCGCCCGACAGGTCGACCAGCGTTTGTCGCACCCCGCCGTGATGGCGAACTCATCGCCCACCGTCATTGGCGCGGCTGGCGCAGCAAACAGCGTGAGCTCCACTTCACCCAGCGCCACCACATGCGAGTCCACCGACATGGCGCGCCCGGCATTGGCGCCGCTGGTCCATTGAATGAGGCCTTGAGAGAACCATCCCGGATCAAAGCTGGAAAGCCCGGACACCCGCACCGTTCGATCCGACACGAGACCGGTCACCGCGCCCGAGCCCAAATACACCGCCTGATCGAGATCAACGCCGCAGCGCACATCGCCCAGATCGGCGTCGCAGCGCTTTTGGATGGTGCGGCCAATCGTGCGCTCTAAATCTGCCGCCAATCCGCGGATTTCGAAGGTGAAACCGGCCTCGCCGCGCGTGATCTCACCCACCCTGCCGCGCCAGATCAGCACATGGTTCTCCGGCGCGGTCCAATCCACGCGCAACAGATCGATTAGCGCGCCCGCATACAAACCGGCGCCGATGTCGTCGGCGGTGATCAGGTCTGTGGACAAGCGTCCCGACAGGCCGGCGGAGTCCGCGCCAAGACCCAATCGGGCCTCCGGCGCGCCGGTCACTTCGGCTGAACCAGCCTGAAACGCCACGCCAGCGATGGTGACATCCCGATCGTGTTCGGTGAGGCCAATGACAACGCCGTCAGACCGAGTGATCCGCCAGCACCAAGCGAGCGTGGTCACGCCGCTGGCCAACTGAATCGCCAAGGGTTCGGGTAGCGTGCGCATCAGACCAACACCTCTACCAAGGGGGCGCTTGGCGCTTCGCCGACTTGAAACGCTGCGAGGCTGAGCTCGAGCCGATCGGCGTCAAAGCGGGCGGGCGTGTCGAACAGAAATCCTGCGGTTAGCACCGCGCCATTGGTCGGCGGCACGGTGAAACTGACCACCCCCATGACGGCGTCGATCGAAAAATCCACGCCCTCGCTCAACTCTGCGCCATCCACGGCCACGCGCACACTGTCCGCCACAGGCTTGCCGATGGGCCGGTCCACACCATACGCGCCGCTGTCATAGCGTTTGACCAGCTGAAACTGGTTTGTGGCGCCATCACCCGCGCCCAGCGGTTGATCGAGCGGCGAGATGTTTGCCGAAGGCGCGGCGGAGGCATGATCAAACGGATCGCGGAAGCGAAAGGCGTGAAGCGGCCCGCGCCGCGCTTCAAAGAAGGCCGTTAACACCGCCAAATCATCCAGCGATTTGACCCCCGGCCCCGCATCCCACCGTCGGCGCGACAGAGCCCAAGGGCTGTTGCGCTGTTCCTTACCGGAGGCGAGCGTCACGATCTCCGTGCGCCGTTCTGGCCCGCCCACCGCGCCAAAGGCCAAACCCAGCGGGAAGCTCACATCGTGAAATGCGGGCATATCAACTGGCTCCTAGAGATTGCGCTGACCGCGCGCGACGGCGCGGGCGATCAGGGTTGAAATCTGTGCTTGCGATCGGCGAATGCTGGCCACATCCGCGCCGGCGCCAAAGGACATGTTCACTGTGATCGGCGCTGCGGACCGGCCAGGCGAAACTTGTCCCGCCAATGCCGGGGTAAACACTTCAGGACCGCGCTCTCCGACCAGATAGGCGCCGCCGGGCGTGACAAACCCGCCATCGCCCCGCGCGCCGCTAAACCCGCCAGGAAATCCGCCAGA
>CAZWVH010000019.1:32288-44999 GCA_964636945.1 uncultured Caulobacterales bacterium
CACTGCGCGCTCAATCGCCAATTCGGCCAGGGTTTGGGTGATCGCCTCGGCCAGCTGACGCATGGAGAGCGCACCCGAACGCGCCGCCCGCGCCAAGCTGTTTTCAATCGACTGGCCGGCGCGTTCGAACGCCTCCTCCAACAGTTTGGCGGCGGCGACGCCCTCGCCCATCGCCATCGTCGACAAGGCCCCGCCGGCCTCGCCGTCATTGTCAAATTCTTCCATGATGTCCCCTCATGCGTCGGGAAATCGCGCCATCAGCGCTTTGAGGTCAGCGCGCGACACCGATGGCGGCGTGCCGGCGCGGATCAGCGCCAGCCATTCGCGCGCCGAGAGCCGCCAGAACGCGTCGGGCGTCACGCCAAGGCGAAGCGCATAGGCCAACGCTGCGCCCCAATCGTCAGTCATTGTGGCCTGCCCCCTCGTGCACTGCGGAGAACGCCGCCGCCACGGCCTTGGCGGCCTGAGACGGCGACACTTTCAGGGAGCGCAACGTCTGACGATCAATGGGATTGCCGCCGCCTTGCAGCAGCGCTTCGAGCACAATCAGCGTGTCCTGAGCACTCAGTGAGGCAAGCCGGCGCGCTACAGCAGCCGGTCCATTGACGCCAAACGCGGTTTCCAATTGCGCTAGAGCGCCCAATGTCAGGCATAGCACATGCGGCTCGCCGTCAATGTCGATTACCGTCTCCCCCCTCACGCCGTTCACCAGCGCGCTCATGACGCGGTGAACGCAACCGCGCCAGCCGACGCCAGCGTCATGGCGTATTGCGCCTCGCCATCATGGCGGCCGGCATACTCGAGTGAGGACATCAGAAACGCCCCCTCCAACACGCCGAAATCGGGAATGGCGAGCTGCCAGTCGCGCGCCTCTTGGCTGAAGAATACGGCGCGCACGGTTTCGTCCGCGGTTTGATCCTTGAAGATGCCAGAGCCGGACACGGTGGCGGCCTTGACGCCGGCGCCGCCAATAAGCTCGCGCCAGCCCTCAGGACTTTCAGAATCGGTGGCGTCAATGGTGCGCGCATTGAGCGAAATCGTGCGCGCCTGCAGTCCCGCCACGGTCTGATAGGCGCCGGGATCGCCGCCATCATGAATTTTCAACAGAATGTGCCGGCCTTGTTGTGCGGCCATGTGCTCGCCCTCCATTTTCGCTGTGGACAACAAAAAAGGGCGGCTCGCGGCCGCCCTCTTCATCAGTGTGATTTCATTCTCTGTAAGCCAGTAAAGGCGTCACTCGCGCCACAGTTCAAACAGCGGTGTTCGACGCTTTAAAGACTTGTCCATATTGGCTCGCTCGCTCGGATTGGCCCATTTCAACGCCAAGTTGTAAGCCTCGCAATACGCTTTGGGACTTTCGCGCTGGATTCGATAACCCTTAATCCAACCTTGAGCGTCACGAAGGTCAGCAACAAATGTTCCACGCCACCACTCTTTGATAATCTTATTATTTAGTGCACCACGACGAATCCCAATAGCTGTAACTTCATAAAAATTAAGACGGCGCTTTATAATATCGCGTCCCAATCTTCCATTAATTTCACAAGTATTTATAGCGTCATTATACTCAGGAAGCTTGCCGTTAAAGCTCTCTCTCAATGCCAAGAAAAGCTCCACAATTTCTATAAGATCCTTATCGCCAGCCTGAGTCGAAATATGATCAAATGAAGCTTTGATTTGTGCCGTTCTTTTACTTTGCAGATACAATAACAGTGCAGCTATTGCTGAAACTGTTACTGCAATTTGAGCAATGTTGTCAAAGACAAACTGAAACGATTCGCGAGTGCTCGCGAAAAAATTCTCCATCCTTGGCCTCCCAGCTCCGCAACGTGCGGTAGTCTAAGTAATTCATGCCAGGATGCAAAAACGAAAAAAGGCGCTTTCGCGCCTTAATCTACAACAAACCCGAATTCCGAGTGCTAACGTCCAGAACCCTCGGCGACACGGCCACTGCCCTCAGTACGCATCATGCAAAGAAAAAAATTATACGCAGTCATAGTAATCAAGCCTTCTTCCTTGTTCAAGGGAAACACCTAGCTACCCGTCATTAAAGACGAGTAAACGAAGACCCTGCTTCGCGCAGGTCTGTCAACACGCTATCGACCCCTAGACATAATTTCGAAACACTCGAGTTTCAAGCTGTATGCTGGATATCGAGTGTGACGAGGCGACCAAGATACTCCAACAAATTCATCGCGCAAGAGGTATTAGCTGCTGCCGCTAGAGATAAATCGGGCGTCAGCCTCCCTCCACCACCGCCCTAAACCGCACAATGGCCTGATAGCTGAAGCCGTCCGGACCGCGAAGCACATCGACATAGGTCACGCGAAGACTGACCAGGGACCAATCGCCCACATCCAAGTCGGCATGATGCAGCGCCTCGCGCACCGCGCCCGCCGCCTGTTTGGCTTCGCCCCGCCCCCCATACCGCGACCAGATGTGGATATGGCCGATATGCTCAAGTGTGTCGCCGGGGTCGGCGTCGACGGGTCGGCTCTCACTGCGGCCAAATATGGCGAAGGGATAGATCCGCTCTTGTGGCGTTTGATCATAGAGCCGCACTGGATCGCCCAGCTGCGCTTGAACATTGGATGCGGCGCTCAAATGCGTATGCATGGCCTGCTGCAGGGCCCATTCGGCGCTGGCCATCAGTGTTCATCCTCTGTTGAAATGAGTAACCAGCGGCGGTCGCCGTCTGGATCGCGCACGCCGGTCACCCGTAGCGTCCGGCCGGCATGGATCACCCGCCAGCCCGGCACGACATCAGCCCGCCAGCGCACACGAATGGTGAGCGATTTCAGGCTGATCAGCGCATCGGTGCGTTCAGTTTCCTTAGGGCGCGCGGTCATCACCTCGGCCCAAACCTCGCCGACCTGCTGATAGGCGATGGATGCGCCGCCGCCGCCATCGGGCGTGCGCACGGGTTCAAGCAGGCTCACGCGGTGGCGCAGCGCCCCGATCACAGCCGCACCCGGCGATAGCTGGACAACAGGCCGGACACCGTGGCGGGCAGTGCGATCTCCTCGCTAACCGCACCGCGTTCCGCGCCGGTGCGATAGACGTAACTCTCCGCCACCAACGCCAAGATCGCTTCGCGCAAGGGTCCGGGACAGTCGGCCGGGTCGCCGCCATAGCCGGCGTCATACTCAATCGCCACAGCCATGATGACCTGACCGGTTGGCGGCCAGGACGCCCCGTCGGCGAGCGCGATCCGACCGGGCACGCTGGCGGCGTCGAGGATGAAATCACTGAGCGGAGCCAGTGCCTCCGCGCCGCTGGCGTCAACTGTTGAGATCTCATGCAGTTGGCTGACGGGCCCGAGGGCTAAGCGGATCACGCTTGGGCAGGGTTCGCCGCCGAGGCGCCAGCCATCGCGCACCTCGCGCACCCGCCGAGTGATCAGGGCTTGGCCGAGCAATCGCTCCACCCGCTCGCGCGTGGCCGCGATGAGATCGCCCAGCATGGCGTCCTCGTCATCATGGTCGATGCGCAGGCGCAGTTTGGCCTCGTCGACCGAGACAGGCTCGATCGCCGGCGGCGTCACAATTTCAATGGTCATGGGAAGGGTCCAAAAAGAAGCGGGCCCCGATCGGTTTGATCGGAGCCCTCATCGACAATGATGCGCTCTCATAAGATGCGATGACCAAAGGTCACTGCACCGAATTGGGCGACTGATTTTATCTCCAATTCTTCGATTCCCGCTCCCGAAGGCGCGACGCGCCTTGAGTTGAGCGGGACCCAGGAGGTCGTAAGGTGGCGACACCGGCGAAGGCCGCGTGTCTCATTGTTGTCCGCCGGTCGCCCCCTGGGTCCCGGCGCTTCACGCCATGGCGGGAATCGACAAATCCAGATTTGCTGGTTTCACCCCGCACATTCTAACTCGCCGCGAAGCGGAGCAGTTTGATGGCGTCGAAATCCTGCACGCCGCCGCCCACGCGCTTGGTGGTGTAGAACAGCACGTAGGGCTTGGCGGAGAACGGATCGCGCAGCACGCGCACGCCGGCCCGGTCGATCACCAAATACCCGCGGCGGAAATCGCCGAAGGCGATGGCGAAATTGGTGTCGGCAATGTCGGGCATGTCTTCGGCTTCGGTGACCGGATAACCCAAAATCGTCGCTGGTTGACCGGCCATGGCGGCCGGGCTCCACAGATATGTCCCGTCGCCATCCTTGAGCTTGCGCACCGCGGCGGCCGTGCGCCGGTTCATCACAAACCGGCCATCAACACGAAACTGCGACTTAGGCGTGTGGATGAGATCGAGCAGGATATCGGCCGGATCATTGGCCGGCCAGTCGCCCGCCTGGCCCGTGGCGATGTAGCCGATCTCGCCCCACGCCTGTGAGGGCTCGGCGGTCTTGGTATAGTTCAAAAAGCCCTTGGGCTGCCCCGAACCGGTACCATCCACAAAGGCCGCGCCTTCTTGGGCGGCGAACACCTGCTCCACCTCGCCGGCCAGCCATTCGTCAATATTGACGAAGGAATCGTCCAGCAAAGTCTGCGTGGCGGCTGGCATGGCGTAGAGCTCAGCGGTGTTGAAATCCAGCGATTGCAGTGTCGGAGCGGTGGTTTGGCTGGACCGCGCAGTGGTTTCATCCGCCCAACCACCCGATTGCGCATCGCCCAAGCTCACCGGTTTCTTGAACACATTCGCGCCCACCTGGCGCACGGTTGAGATGGCGCGGATCGGGCTGATCGCCGCCAGGCGCTGATCGATCAAGGTCTCAACCTCTGGGGTCACGATCACCCCGCCATCGGAACCGGTGGAGAGGTCCTTGGTCTCCACCACGCCGGACAGATCGCCGGTGCGCATATACACCTCGAACGCAGATTTACGTTCGTCCGCACCGAAACTGGCCGCCCCGCCCAAGGCGGCGCGTTCGCCATTAAGGGCCAATCGATCGAGAATGGATTGCTGGCGGTCAAGCGCGCGATTGATCCGCTCCACCTTCTCCACCGTCAGCGCATCAGCGCTGGATTTGCGCTCAATCTCAGACAAGCGCTGGTCATTGGCGTCTTTGAAGTTTTCAAAGGTGGCCAGAAAATCGGCCAGCGCCGCGCGCACCTCGCCGGACGGCGCGGCCATCTTGGTTTCTTTAGTCATGGTCCTCTCTTTTTGGGTTCAGGCGATGGCGGCAAGATCGGCCGCCGGATTGGGGGTCTGAACGACCCGAAGCCGCGCCTGCGGCGCCATGGGGAAGGTCACAATCGAGACCTCCCGCAAATCAATGTCCAACAAATCGCGATGGTTGGGGCCGACGCGGCGGTCCCGGCGCGTGCAAAATCCGATGGACAGCCCATCGATGAGGCCTTTGCGCACCAGCCTGAGCGCAGCGCGTCCACGTGGCCCGCGCGGCGCAATCATGCCGCGCACAAACAGGCCGCGCTGGTCCTCCACTATGCGCTCCCAAACCCCGATCACTTCGTCGCTCTCATGCTGAAACAGCATGGCGATGCGCGATGGGCCGCCGGCTAGACTCAAAGCGAACGCGCCGCGATGAACCACGTCGCCACTGAGATCGGCGATCCCATGAAGACTGGCATAGCCCTCAATCAAAACGCCTTCGCGATGAAGCGCGATCATTGCGCGCGTCCTTGATCGGTGAGCCGGCGCTCAATCCGGTCGAGCTGGCTGCGCATATGGATCACTTGTTCCTCGAGACGCGCGAGGCGCACCGCATCGGAGGTTTGCGACGTCCAGTCCCGCTCAAGTCGCGCAATGCGGTTGCCGGCCGCTCCAACCCAGAGCAAAACGCCCGCGGTTTGCACCGCGACCGCGAACGCTAGCGCCATAGACACATGCCGCCCCTTCACGGCAAAGCGCGTGGCGTCGGCGATCATTGTTCGCTCCTGTTCGGCGTTTCCGGCAGTCCGGCCGTGCGCCGGCGTTCGGCTTGGGTCATGAACGGCGCATCGGCGAGCGCGCGCCACAATTGGGCGCGTTCATCGGAAAATGCGGGCAAGTCATCCACCGAACATCGGATTTGAAGATCATCGCCCAGCCAAGGCTTGAGCCAGCGCTCCAGCGCGCTTGCGGTCTTGCGCGCCAAGGGCAGCACCGTCAGGCGCCAAAGGGCGAGATTGGCCTCTTTGTAATTGGCGTACGTATTATCGCCCGGTATGGCGAGCAGCATGGGCGGTACGCCAAAGGCCAGCGCGATTTCACGGGCGGCGGTGTTTTTGGCCGCCGCGTAGTCCATCTCAGCCGGCGACAATCCGAACGGCCGCCATTCCAGCCCACCTTCCACTAACTGCCGTCGGCCAGCCGCCGCAGCGCCGGTATGGGCTTCCAACAGTTCCGCCTTCAGCCGATCGAACTGGTCCTCGGTCATGCGGTCAGCCCCGCCCACGCCGCGAAACACCAAAGCTCCCGAGGGACGCGCGGCGTTTTCCAACAGCGCCCGGTTCCAAGACCCGGCGGCGTTGTGCGTTTCCACCGCGCCGTGGGCCGCCTCCATGGGTGCAAAGCCGTAATGATCATCGCCCGGATTGAAGATCCGCAAATGCATGAGATTGGATCGCCCGGTGGCCGGGTCGCGCAGATAGCGTTTGACCCGGTCGCCCACCGCATACTCCCAGCCCGTGGGCCAGCCCCGTTTGCCTTTGGCCACTTTCAACCGGTCAGGGCGCAGCGCATAAAGCTCCCGCGCCTCGCCATCCAGATCGATGAGTTCAAGGTATCCGTTCCCGGCAATCTGCAGATGGCCAAGCACAATTTCGAGCAATTCGGTGAGCGACTGGTCCGGATTGGGCGCGGCGAACAATTTGAGCGCCGGGTCGTTCGGCCCCGCCTCCACGCCGTTGCGCCTCACGGTTAGAGGCACGGACGAGGCCGCCTCGGCCACCATGCGCACGCAGCGGAACGCGATGGCGTTTTGGGCATACCCGACACTGGCCAGCTTGGCGTAGTTTGGCCGACCCACCCGGCGGGCGTCCAATCCCTGCAGCGCCACCAGTTCACGCAAGACAGATTTGTGCTCACGCCCCGCCCCGACGGCGCGGCGAATTTGGTTCCACATCCCCTTACTCCCTTGAAATAGCAGGCGTCGACATTGGCTATAGGGCGGATGGAGGCTCGCTTGAGCATCGGCATGCACGGCGTCAACGCGTGGCCGATATCCGCCGTTTTTGGCGACTGATCCGTCCAACAATGAGTTCATGGAGCCCCAACACGTCGAACTCACGGTTGCCAGTGGGATGACGAAGTTTTGGGCGTGTTTGTCGGACGAGTTGAGGACAACCCCACGCCATGAACTCGAAATGCCCGATTCCCGCTTCGACGCGTCAGCGGCGGGAGCGGGACCCAGGAGGTCGAAGGGTCGAGCAGTCGGTGACGGCCGCGCCTCGCCAACGCCGAGTTTGACGCCCCCCTGGGTCCCACCGAACCCGGATCCAGTCCGGGCCGGTGGGAAACGATTGTTTGTTGAGGCTCACAATCGATTCCCGCTCCCGAATGCGGTTTGCTCGCACGCTCTTCACAACACCCTCATCCGCGGTTCGCCGGCGTGAATCATTAGCAAGTCCCACAGCGCCCAGACCAGCGCATCAACGCGATCAGGACTGCGCCCGCCCGCGCGCATGCCGTCAAAGGCGCACATCTGGTCCTCCAATTCCCGAAATCGGCCCGCATGCTTGACGCGCCCTTGCGCATAGGCCGCCGCAATCGGTTCGGCCCGCGCGCGCTTGGCCTGCCGAGCGCAAACGCTGCGCACGTGGAAATCAGGGGCGGCGAGGCGCAGCACGTCACTCACCATTGCCCCGCCTTGATTGACCTCAGCCACAATCGCGTTGGCGCCAAACGCTTCCGCCGCCTGCGCGACCACGCCCGCCCATTGATCAGGCGTCGCGCCATGCACGGTGCGATCGGCCAGCACCCAGGCGTTTCGATTGTGTCCATACCCACAAGCGCCCGCCACAATGATCCCACAGGCATCAGCTTGAGGTCCAACAGAGGCGGGCGGATCAACACCCACAACCACGCGGTCAAATGCTGGCGGAGCCAGATCAATCACAGCCGCCAAGCCCGCCCGCGTCCACAACGCGCCCGATCGATCCTCCACAATCTCACCGTCGAGCTCCTGTCGGCCAAGAGCAGTCGAACCATAGGCGCGCTCGACCGCCTCCAAAAAGGCGCCGGAAAGATTGGCCGCATTCGATCGCGTTGGCGCACGTGTGACGACCGTATCGCCGGCTGTCATTACGCTCTTGAGCGCCGCAATCGGGCGCGGCGTGGTGGTCACAACCAATTGCGGGCGTTCACCCGCGCGCAACGCCAGTTGCAGCATGGCCAGCGCCTCGTCCGGATTGCGCCAGGCGCAAAACTCGTCGCACCAGGCAAAACTTACCTCCGATCCGCGAATGCGATCGGGCTCCTCGGCTGAAAACGCCAACGCCACCGCGCCATTGGGCCAGACCAATCGCCGCCGGCTCGGCTCAAAGCTCGGCCGATCATCATCCCCGTGCGCCACGGCGATCAACCCGGCCGGTCCGTCAATCATCACCTCGCGCACATCGGCCAAGGTCGGGCCCACCAGCGCCATACGCGGCGCGCCGCTAAGCGCCTTGGTCCGCAGCCACTCGGCGCCTGCACGGGTTTTGCCGGCCCCGCGCCCGCCCAGAAACATCCATGTGCGCCAATCGCCGTCAGGCGGACGTTGTTCGTCCCGGGCCCAAAACCGCCAATTCTTCGGACTGATCAGGCTCGCCAGCTCCCGAGCAGACAGCTGGTCTAAGATCGCACGCCGCTCGACTGGCCTCAGCGAGGCGAGCCAGGCGGCGCTCCAACGCCTCGAACAATTCATCACGATTGTGAACCGCTCCGTCTTGATCGGCGCTGTCCTCAGCCAAACACGCCGCACGCAGCGCCCTGAGCCGTTCGGCCAAGCGCACCACGCTATCCACAAGTTTGATCAGTGTGGCTGCATCCGGCTGAGCCTTGTCGGCCAGCGTGGATTCAACGGCGGCGACACTGGTTTCAAAGCTCCGCGAAAGCCGCGCCAGCACATGGTGCGGACACACCCAATCCTCGCGCCGGACGCGCATGCGTATGGTTGTCGCCGTGACGCCAAAGCGCCGAGACAGCGTTGTGATGCTCGCGCCGTCCTCATAGGACTTGCGCATGCGCAGCCAGTCCGCCTCGCTGGGCCGTCCGTCATTCACCGCCTTCGCCCCCCAGCGCCTCGGTTTTTCTCGACCATGCCCCATCATAGCTCGAGCAGCGGCCCGGTCGGACTAGATCGACGCACCCCATTGCAATCACTTGAATAATTTGGCCTTTTCGCAGAGCGGAAGGTGCATTACCGGAGACTTATCCCCGCGACGACGCATCATCATCGTCATCACCATCATCAAATCCATCGACGATGTGATCTTCCCAGTCTTCCTCAGCCACTTCGGTTTCACTGATGACTTTGCCGCGCACCGACACGCCCGCTTCGTGCACAGTGGACATCGATCCCGACACCAAATGATGCCACCAGGGCAGATCTTCACCGTCGGCCACGAGCCGGTATGCACAAGTTTCTGGCAGCCAAGAAAACTCAGTCACGCGTTCTGGCGTCAAAACCGCGCAAGCGGGGACCAATTCGGCCCGTCTTGCATAGCGTGTACAGGCGCAAACACTTGTATCAAAGAGCCGACACGCCAGGTTGGTGACCGCAATGTCGCCACTTTCCTCATCTTCAAGGCGGATCACGCAGCATTGGCCGCACCCGTCACAAAGAGACTCCCACTCTTGACGAGTCAGCTGGTTTAGTCGCTTCTTGCGCCAGAACGGTGTGTCCATCGCATGAGCCTCCACGATTTCGCCAAAGTTCAGCGTCTAGAGTGAGTGCTATCATGGGTCGAAATAGAGCCCCGAGTTTCCGTAAGCCGCGCCGCCGCGTATTGGGCGGTTTGGTCCGGTTTTCAATTGTACTTCTTGTGCTTGCTGGCGCGGCGTTCGCGGCCGGCCAAGTCTACTTTTATCATGATATGCCCAGTATTCCTCCCCGTGAGGATCTGTGGACCATGAAGCGCGACACCAGCATTCAATTGCTGGACCGCGAGGGCAATGTGATGGCCGTGCGCGGCCCCTATTACGGCGAATTGGTGAGCGATGGTGAACTGCCCGCCCATTTGATCAATGCATTCTTGGCCACGGAGGATCGGCGGTTTTACGATCATGGCGGGGTGGACGAGCGCGCGATCATCCGCGCGTTGTTCGCCAATTGGCGCGCGGGCCGCGTGACCCAGGGCGGCTCGACCATCACCCAGCAATTGGTCAAGACACTGTTCTTAAGCCCTGAACAAACCATTCGCCGCAAACTGCAGGAAATCCGTCTGGCGCGACAGCTGGAGCGCCGGTTGTCGAAGTCAGAAATATTGTCGCTGTATCTCAATCGGATTTTCCTCGGCGGTCGCGCCTATGGCGTGGAGGCGGCCTCACAACGGTATTTTGCCAAATCAGCGCGTGAAGTAAGCCTGGCTGAGGCGGCCATGCTGGCCGGATTGCCCAAAGCGCCGGACCGGCTCGATCCGCGTCGCAATTTAGAAGCCGCCCAAGAACGCGCGCGCGTTGTCTTGGCCAATATGGAGGCTGAAGGCTTCATCAATGCCGAACAGCGCCGCGCAGCCGAGGAAAGTCCCGCCGAACTCGCGCCCATTCCCCTCGCCGACGAAGAAGATCAAGGCGGCAGCGGATATATTTTCGACGCCGCCCTGGATGAAGCCAAGTTGAGCCTGGCCACCATGCCGCCGGATTTGGTCATCCACACCACCATCGACCCGGAACTCCAGGGATTTGCCGAGCAAGCCATCGCGTCTTTGCTTGATGAAGAGGGTGAAGCATTCAATGTCGGCCAAGCCGCCTTGCTGGCAATTGATCGTGCGGGCGGCATTGTCGCCATGGTCGGCGGCCGCGACTACGCCACCAGCAACTTTAACCGCGCCACCAGTGCGCGACGTCAACCAGGGTCGGCGTTTAAAGCCTTGGTCTACGCCGCGGCCTTGGAAGAAGGCGTCCAGGTCAGTGACGTCTATGATGACGTGCCGACCGACATCGGCAATTGGAGCCCGAAAAACTATACCGAGACCTTCATGGGACGCGTGACCGTCCGCGAGGCGTTCGTGCGCTCAATCAATACGGTGGCGGCCAAAATCACTGTGGAGGTCGGTCCGGACAAGATCGCCAATCTCGCGCGCCGCTTTGGCGTCCCGCGCGGCCTTGACCCGGTCCCCGCCATCGCACTGGGCGTGGAAGAAGTGTCGCTGCGCGAAATGGTGGAGGCTTATTCGGTGTTTCTCAATGACGGCGAACGGCGCAATAGCCACATCGTCATGCGCCTCACCGACAGCCGCGGCACTGAGCTCTATCGTCGCCCCTCCGCCATTGATCCACGTCCGGTGTATAGCGCCGCGCTAGCCAAGCAAATGCGGGGCCTGATGCGCGCTGTTGTAGTCGACCCAGCTGGCACCGGTGAAAACGCCGCCATTCGCACTGCGGAAGTGGCGGGTAAAACCGGAACTAGCCAAAACTGGCGCGATGCGTGGTTTATCGGCTTTTCTTCGCTCTACACAGCCGGGGTTTGGGTGGGCAATGACGATAATGCCGCGATGAACGAAGTGGGCGGCGGCGGAATGCCAGCGCTGATTTGGGCGCAGTTCATGGAAAACACCCACGAGGACCGCGCCACGCCAGCCCTCAACATTCCCCAACTTGTCGCCATGTCGCCGCGTGCACAAGAATTGGCGGAGTACTACGCCGGGCTTAAGGCCCGTTTTGAGAGTATTTTGAACGAGTCTTGATGGAGCTGCGTGATTCAAATCTCGGGTCTGCGTGATGCTTCAGCTGCGCAGCGAACTCATCGCCACAGCCATTGTGCGCCGGGCTCAAGCCGCCGGCGCGTTCGCCGCCGTAACAGCACGCGGGGACCCCGATGCTGGCGTGATCTTGGTCAAGGTCAACTTGCTTGATGGGCTTGCGATCGCTCACGCACCCGAACTGGACTTTGACACCGGCGAAAGTCGCTGGACGACGCCCATGGGCGCCGACCCAAAGCCGGAGGCTGAGGTGGACGCCTATCTCACACGGCGCTGCGACCGAGACCCCGACGCCTGGGTGATCGAAATCGAAGACCGCCAAGGTCGCGCTTTCATCGACTAGCGAGCCCCCCGGAGCCCCCGGAAATGCCTTGGGGGATGCCGTGCAGCTAGGGAGTATCCGACCGACAGACTATCCGACTGTCAGCGACCCGCTATGCGTCTTGACCGGCTTTCTCGCGCGACTTGACCGTCCCTTTGCCCGCCGCCTCATCAGCGTCAGCGAAGAACTGGGGCGGTTCATCGCCCTTTTCCAGATACATGGTGGTGGACGGAAACGCGAAGGCGGTTCCCGCTTCCTCGACAATCTCTTTAATCTTGAACGCGAGTTCCTGCTTCAGGTCCATATGCTCCACCCACTTGATGGTCTTGGTGAAGGCGTAGACCAGAATATCGATGCTCGACGCGTTAAACGCGTCCACGCGCACGAAGGTGGTCACTTCCGGGCTTTGTGCAAATCCGTCATGGGAAAAGATGAAGTTTTCGATCTTCTCTTGCACTTCGGCCAATTGAGCGCCGGTGGTGCGGTATTCCACGCCGATCACCCATTTGATCCGTCGATGGCTCATGCGGGCAAAGTTGGTCACCGCCCCGTCCGACAATACCGTATTGGGCACATAGACCGGGCTTTTATC
>CAZWVH010000020.1:0-41777 GCA_964636945.1 uncultured Caulobacterales bacterium
ATGTGTTACCTATGTCTCGGGAATAAACTGTAACCCATGTGTCCGGAACGGACCTGAAAAAATTGGTATGCCCGCACGGATTCGAACCGTGGACCTACTGATTAAAAGTCAGTTGCTCTACCAACTGAGCTACGGGCACGCACACTGTCCTGTCGCGGTTATCGTTCGGCATGCAGAGCCAAGAGATACGACTGGCGCAGTAGGGGTAAGTATGACGCAGCGCCGCATTGGTCAACCGCACGCGTCAACGGTTCACTGGACGATGTGCGCACCGGTTAGGCAAGCCCTTTGGCCGTGGCGTTGAGCCCTGCGGTGTAGGCATGGCGAAATGCGTCAAAACGCTGAGCGGCGATGGCCTCGCGCATGCGCGTCATCAGCTTTTGGTAATACGCGATGTTATGCCAGGACAACAGCACCATGGCCAATGGTTCGCCCGCGCGCACCAAATGGTGCAGATAGGCTTTGGCGTAGTTTTGGCTGGCGGGGCAGTCGAGCGATGCGTCCAGTGGAGACTGGTCTTCGGCGTATTGGGCGTTTTTCAGATTGATGGGTCCGGCGTCGGTCCAAGCCTGACCATGCCGGCCAGACCGGGTGGGTAACACGCAGTCAAACATGTCGATGCCGCGCGCCACAGACTCGATGAGGTCCAGTGGTTTGCCCACACCCATCAAATAGCGCGGTTTTTCGGCGGGCAGATGCGGCGTGGTCACGTCCAGTGTGGCCAACATGGCCTCAAATCCCTCGCCCACGGCGAGGCCGCCGACCGCGTAGCCGTCAAAGTCCATCCCGATCAGCCGCTGAGCGCTCTCTTGCCGAAGATCAGAGTACGTGGAGCCTTGAACAATCCCAAACAGGGCCTGGTGATCACGCCCGCCAAAGGCTTGCTTGCACCGTTCAGCCCAGCGCGCGGACAACCGCAGCGACGTGGCGGCCTCCTCGTGCGTGGCGGGGTGGGGCGTGCATTCGTCCAGCTGCATGACGATGTCCGCGCCGAGCAGATCAGCCTGAATTTCGATTGAGCGTTCAGGCGTGAGCTCATGGCGCGAGCCGTCAATATGGCTCTGAAAGGTGACGCCGTGTTCGGTGAGCTGTCGCAGTGCGGCCAGAGAATAGACTTGAAACCCACCGGAGTCTGTGAGGATGGGGCCATCCCAACCGCTAAATGCATGCAGGCCGCCAAGCCGGGCCACACGCTCGGCTCCGGGACGCAACATGAGGTGATAGGTGTTGCCCAAAATGATATCTGCGCCCGTGGAGCGCACTTGATCCATCATCAAGGCCTTCACGCTGCCGGCGGTGCCAACCGGCATGAAGGCTGGCGTGCGGATGGCGCCACGCGGGGTTGCGAGCACGCCCGTGCGCGCGCGCCCGTCGGTGGCTGAGATGGTCAAAGAAAACGCTGTCAATCACGACTCCACTGTCGTCAATGTGTGCACGTGAGCGGCCGGCTTGCTTGGCAAGAGGGGCTAAGCCCTTTAAAGCTCCTCGCCTCATTCGCGCCAAGCTGCTGGGCCATCAGGTCTAGCCGGTAGTGGACGGTGCGAAAAGGCTCCCAAGCGTGGTGAGGAGACGAGCATGCGTGTTGCAATGATCGGCACAGGCTATGTGGGGTTGGTGTCAGGGGCGTGCTTTGCCGATTTTGGGCACCAGGTCACGTGCATCGACAAAGATAGTCAAAAAATTGACATGCTGCGCGATGGCGGCATCCCGATCTTCGAACCGGGACTTGAAGACCTTGTCAAAACCAATGTGCGCGAAGGCCGCTTGGATTTCGACACCGACCTCACGCAAGCGGTGGGAGAGGCGGATGCGGTGTTTATTGCCGTGGGCACGCCCTCGCGCCGTGGCGACGGCTTTGCTGATTTGTCATTTGTGTATGCCGCCGCAGAAGAAATCGCCAAAGCACTGCGGGGCTATACCGTGGTGGTGAACAAATCCACGGTCCCCGTCGGCACCGGCGACCAGGTGGAGCGGATCATTGGCGAAGCCCGTCCGGACGCTGAGTTTTCAGTTGCGTCAAATCCGGAGTTTTTGCGTGAAGGCGCGGCGATCAAAGACTTTAAAATACCCGATCGTGTGGTGGTTGGCGTCAGCGACGAGCGCGCGCGTGATGTGATGCATGAACTGTATCGGCCGCTGTTTTTGAACGAAACGCCAATCTTGTTCACCGAGCGCAGGACGTCGGAATTGATCAAGTATGCGGCAAACGCGTTCCTGGCAATGAAGATCACCTTCATCAATGAAATGGCGGATTTGTGTGAGCAGGTCGGGGCGGACGTGCAAGCTGTGGCGCGCGGTATTGGATTGGACAATCGGATTGGTAGGAAGTTCTTGCACGCCGGGCCCGGGTATGGCGGCTCGTGTTTTCCCAAGGACACTTTGGCGTTGACCAAGACGGCTCGTGACGCCGGCGCTCCCACGCGCTTGGTCGAAACTGTGGTGGACGTGAACGCGCAGCGCAAGAAAGCGATGGCGCAAAAAATCATCAAGGCCAGCGGCGGCGCGGTCCAGGGCAAAACTGTTGCGATATTAGGGCTCACGTTCAAACCCAACACTGACGACATGCGTGATTCGCCGAGTCTCGATATTATCCCGGCGCTTCAGGACGCTGGCGCGACGGTCCGTGCGTTTGATCCAGAGGGCATGGACGAAGCTGCGAAGCTTTTGGATGGTATTGAGTTTTGTACGGGTCCCTACCATGCGGTGGAGGGCGCTGATGTCTTGGTGATTGTCACCGAGTGGAACCAGTTTCGCGCGCTGGACATGGAGCGCATGAAGTCGACCATGGTCGGCGACGTCTTGGTGGATTTGCGCAACATCTACGACCCCGCGGACATGGCGCGTCATGGCTTTGTGTATGAAAGCATTGGCCGATTGCCGCCCGGTGTCGACGCGCCTTACGATCCTCCTCGCCAATCTACGCTTGTCAAAAGCTGACCACACAATTCGGGGTGCGCTGATGCGCTTATGGCTCGCACTGCGGTAATTGTCGTCACTTACAATTCGGCTCAGTTCATCGACCGATGTTTGCGCGCCTTATTGGCCCAGACCGCCGCCGATTTTGAGGTGATTGTTTGGGACAATGCATCCTGCGATGACACGGCGGCGCGGATTGCGGCGTTCGCCAATCAATTGACCTTTGTTCAATCGGATATGAATCTGGGATTTGCGGCTGGGAACAACCGGGCGGCCGCCTTATCCGAGGCGCCATTGATCGCGCTGCTCAACCCGGATGCGTTTCCAGAACCGGACTGGTTGGAGCAATCGATTGCCGCCATGGACGTTGCGTCCGATGTGGCCATGGTGGGCTCGGTTCAGCGTGACGCGCTCAATCCGGAGATTTTGGACGGCGTTGGAGACGTCTATCACGCATTCGGACAAGCGTATCGCGGTGGATATGGCAAACCGGCTCCTGACCACGTGCCTTCGGGAGTAATCTTCGGTCCGTGTGCAGCCGCCGCGCTATATCGACGTGATGCATTCGAGCAGGTCGGCGGATTTGATGAGCGGTTTTTCTGTTACCACGAAGATGTGGACCTGGCGTTTCGGATGAGGCTTGCCGGGTGGCGCGCCGTTTTGGCGGCCAGCTCTGTTGTCCATCACGTGGGCTCGGCCAGCACGGCCAAACGATCACCGTTCGCTGTTTACCATGGGTCAAGAAACCGACTTTGGACCTTTGTGAAGTGTATGCCGGCCCCCTTATTGGCCGCGTTGTGGCCGTTTCACGCGCTCTTAACTCTCGCTCTGTTGTCGCGAGACGCCCTAAGGGATTGGTCAGCTTTTCGCGCTGGCGTCAGAGGGGTGTGGGACGGTCTCAAAGGAATGGGACCCATGTGGCGTGACCGGCGTCAACTGCATCGCCAACGGCCGACGAGCCTGGCGAGGATTGCTGCAGCCATGACGTGGAGCCCAGTGAAATTGTTTCGCCGGGCTCCTGATATCCGCACACTGGATCCTAAGCAGGTTCGCGATGTGAATTGAGAGCGTCCAACACCGCCGCGCGCGCCTTATCGCCAAGATCATCATGGGCCATGGCGTAGGCGAGGTTAGCCGTGAGGTACCCGATCTTGTCGCCGATGTCGTAAGTCTGTCCTTCGAATGCAAATCCGTAGAACGCTTGCGTATCCATCAGCCGCAACATGGAGTCCGTGAGCTGGATTTCGTTACCCGCGCCGGGTTTTTGGTCAGCGAGCAAATCAAAGACTTCTGGCTGCAGGATATATCGACCATTGATCATGAAATTGGATGGCGCCACGTCCACCGCCGGCTTTTCCACCATGCCTTTGATTTCGATCAACTGGCCCTCTTGTTGGACAGGGTCGATGATGCCGTACTTCGACACGTCTTCGCGCGGCACTTCTTCGACGCAAATCATATTGCCGCCCACCTTGTTGTGAGCATCCACCATCTGCTTGAGACATGGCGTGCGGGCCATCATCAACATGTCAGGCAATAGCACGGCAAACGGTTCCCTGCCGACCACATCGCGCGCGCACCAAATGGCGTGTCCCAATCCCAGCGGGGCTTGTTGGCGCACAAAGCTTGCGGCCCCAGGCTGCGGAAGCCCCTCGCGAACCTCGTCCAGTATTGATGCTTTGTTCTTGGCCTGTAGAGTAGCTTCAAGTTCGTAAGCAGTATCGAAGTAATCTTCAATGGCGCCTTTATTGCGACCGGTCACAAATACGATGTGCTCAATGCCTGCCGCCATCGCCTCAGCAACCACATAATGAATGGCAGGGCGGTCAAAAACCGGCAGCATTTCCTTTGGAATTGATTTGGTTGCTGGCAACACGCGCGTGCCTAGCCCAGCCACAGGAAGTACAGCCTTACGAACTTTCATTATTCACCCCTTTTCATTGGCCCATCTTCGTAAATTGGCGCAAAAGTACTACTCTACCGTTACCGACTTGGCCAGGTTGCGTGGTTGGTCAACGTCAGTGCCTTTTTCCACGGCGATATGGTAGGCCAAAAGCTGAATGGGAGCTGCATACACCAATGGAGCCACAAATACAGGCGTTTGTGGACCGTCAATCGACGCATGCACCACATGTTTTGCTTTCTCGGCGCCGGTTGCGTCTGTGATCAAGACCACAGGACCCTTGCGCGCCGCGACTTCCTCAATGGACGACATGGTTTTATCGAACAGCTCGTCACTGGGCGCAATCACCACGGTGGGCGTGTCTTCATCGATGAGCGCGATGGGTCCATGCTTCAGCTCGCCTGCGGCATAGCCTTCGGCATGGATGTAGGAAATCTCTTTGAGTTTCAGCGCCGCTTCAAGCGCAAGCGGGTAGAATACGCCGCGGCCCAAATAGAGGACATCTTGTGCTTTGGCGAGTTCGCCGGCCAAGTCTTTGATCGCTGATTCCGTTTCGATGGCGCGCGCCAATAGACGCGGCACCTCGAGTAGTGTGGCCACATGCCGGCGCGTGGCGTCTTCGTTGAGGTGGCCGCGGTCCCGCCCTGCGGCCACGGCTAACGCCGCCAGTGCAGCCAGTTGACTGGTAAAGGCTTTGGTGGATGCAACACCAATCTCTGGTCCCGCATGAGTGGGCAGATGCACATCGACAAACCGGGCAATGGTGGAGTGCTCCACATTGACAAGGGCGGCGGTCGTGAGCCCTTTTTCTGCGCACAGTTCAATGGCGGCTTTGGTGTCGGCGGTTTCGCCTGACTGTGAGATGGCAATGGCCAATGTGCGCTGGGTGAGCGCCGGCTTGCGGTAGCGAAACTCCGAGCCGATATCGATATCGGTGGGCAGACCCGCGACCCGTTCAAACCAATATTTGGCGACCATACCAGCGTAAGCTGCTGTCCCGCACGCGACGAGCTGAATACGATCGATAGATTGAAAGTTGAGGCCCGCGGGCGTGATCACGTCTTGGTTCGCTGCGTCCAAATACGCGGATAAAGTGTGCGAAGCCGCTTCGGGCTGTTCATGGATTTCTTTCTCCATGAAGTGGCGATATGAGCCCTTCTCCGCCAAGACTGCGCTGCCCGCGATGGAGCGCATTCGCCGGTTCGCCAAATTTCCCGACGTGTCATACACCTCAAGTTTATCGCGTTTGAGGACAAGTCGGTCGCCATCTTCCAAATAGACCACATTGTCCACATGATCAGCTAACGCTACGCCATCAGATCCCAAGAACGCCTCGCCGTCTTTTAAGCCAGCGGCCAGCGGGGGGCCGAGGCGCGCCGCGTAAATTTCGCCCGGCTCCCCGTCGACCATCACAGCAACCGCATAAGCGCCCACCAGCGCGTCAAACGCTTTAAAGGCGGCGTCCTTGGGAGATAGACGGGCCTCCAGGTGGGAATCGATCAAGTGGGCGATGACTTCTGTATCGGTGTCCGATTGAAACGTCCGGCCCTTGGCGGTGAGTTCACTGCGCAACTGAGCGTGATTTTCAATTATGCCGTTGTGAACGACCGCGACGCGCCCGGCGCGGTGGGGGTGAGCGTTCTCTCGTGTCACAGGTCCGTGCGTGGCCCAACGGGTATGTGCAATCCCCGACTTGCCGTCGGCAGGTTCATTGCTCAAGACGTCTTCCAGAGCTTGGATTTTGCCAGGGGCGCGGCGAATTTCTATGCCCTCACCGTCGTCCATTACCGCGACGCCCGAGCTGTCATAGCCCCGGTATTCCAAGCGTTTCAGACTGGTCACCAGACGCGCGGTTACCGGACCTGCTCCCAGAATTCCCACAATGCCGCACATGATACGCTCCTTAAATCGACGAAAACGGAAAGGGTGTTGTGGATTGGCGTGACATCCAACATCAGTGCGGCAGTCTTAACGCGAACCGGTTTTGTGCGGCGCCGCATCAACACAACAATATCGACACTTTTTCTAACATTCCATGACAAGCGGGAGCGCGACCACGCGGAAAGGTCACCGACATCCACCCAAGCTGTGGTGTAAGTGTTCCATTTGTGTCTGTAGGCTAGCACTGGCCGTTGGCGCCAGCCGTCGAGTAAAGCATGGTGATCAAGCAAGCCCCATTGGACAGTGGCGTCGGTCGCTGCGACAATGCGATGGCGGACTTGGATCGCTGCGTCCGCGCGCGAACCGCCGTCATTGCCAAGTGAAGGTGAATTCATGAGCAAACGCTATTTTGGCACTGACGGCATTCGGGGCACCGCCAATAGCTTTCCCATGACCCCTGAGATCGCATTGCGGGTCGGTTTGGCCGCTGGACGGTATTTCATGGAAGCCTCAGACAAGAGCCGCGAGCGGCACCTGGCGGTAATTGGCAAAGATACGCGGCTCTCGGGTTACATGATCGAACCAGCCTTGGTGTCGGGGTTTGCCGCGGTGGGCATGGATGTGCGTTTGTTTGGGCCATTGCCCACGCCTGGCGTGGCCATGATGACGCGGTCATTGCGCGCTGACTTGGGTGTTATGCTGACGGCGTCCCACAATCCGTATTTCGACAATGGAATCAAATTGTTTGGACCCGACGGCTACAAGCTGGACGATGCGGCTGAAGCGAAAATCGAGCATATGATGGATGCCGACCTCAATGCTGGGTTGGCTGAACCGATTGCGCTCGGCCGGGTCCAACGCATCGACGACGCCCAGGCGAGATATGTGGAGATCGTCAAAGCCACATTTCCCAAACAATTGCGCCTCAACGGTTTGCGTGTGGTTGTCGATTGCGCGAACGGCGCAGCCTATCGCGTGGCGCCCGAAGCGCTGTACGAGCTTGGCGCGGAAGTGATTCCGATTGGCGTTGACCCAAATGGCTTCAACATCAATGAGGAATGTGGCTCAACCGCACCGGGCGAATTGGCGGCAAGTGTTGTGCACCACGGCGCCGATCTGGGTATTGCGTTGGATGGCGATGCTGACCGCGTCATTTTATGCGATGAGCATGGCGAGTTGGTCGACGGGGACCAAATCTTGGCGCTGATTGGCTCGACTTGGGCGGAGCAAGATCGGTTATCGCGCAATGGTGTTGTGGCCACCGTGATGTCCAACCTTGGGCTTGAACTCTTTTTCCAAAGCAAGAATTTGACCCTCCATCGCACCAGCGTGGGCGATCGGTACGTCACCGAATTGATGCGCGAAGGCGGCTTCAATGTGGGCGGTGAACAATCTGGCCACGTGGTCCTTTCGGAGTTTTCAACCACGGGCGATGGCTTGATAGCCGCGCTTCAAGTCCTTGCGGATTTAGTGGCGGCTCAAAAACCCGCCAGTGAGCGATTGCGGCAGTTCGAACCTCTTCCACAAATTCTGACCAATGTGAGATACCAGGCGGGGACGCCGCTGGAGTCCGACGTGGTGCAAACTGCTATTGACGACGCAAAGCGGCGTTTGGGCAACACTGGGCGACTGCTGGTGCGAAAATCGGGTACAGAACCGGTGATCCGCATTATGGCCGAAGGGCGTGACGCAGAACTTGTTCAGGTGATTGTGGACGAGCTTGCCGAGGTCGTGCGTGTGCAAACTGCCACAGCTTAGGAATCTGCCACATTTCAGCCACAACGCGACTTGATCGCCGCAGGCAAACGCTGATACAGCAATACCACGAAAATCGGGAAACCATTTTTTTGCCGTGAGCGTTGACTGATTGGCGGGATTCGCAATTTCGCAAATGCGATACGAGGGGTTATCAATGAGGAAGTCTTTATACGGTGTCGCTCTTGCTGCAATGGTCGCCGCCTCCGCGGCAGGCGCGCAAGAGGACAGAGGGTTTTACCTTAAGGCCGGTTTCGGTTATGGCGGACCGACTGGAAAAGACGTGAAGAATGCGTTCGGCGTAGCCAATAGCGACGCCCGCCTGACGGCCGATTCTGATTTTCGGCCCATGCTTGGAGCGGGTTACGCTTTCGGCAATGATTGGCGCGTCGATTTTGACGCCGTGCAACGCTACAACGAGCTCGGCGCTGGCGGGACCGTTGAAAAAAGCGACCTGAACGGCATCGCCTTGATGGCTAATATCATTCGCGATTTTGACCAGAACCTCACCCCCGGATTTGATATTGATCCTTATATCGGTGCGGGCATTGGCGCCGCGCAGTACCGCTTCTCGATCCAGGATGCGAACCAAATCATTGTCAATGACGAGACCAATTTAGCCGGGCAGGTTTTCGCGGGATTGGGCTGGCGGATTACAGACCGTCTGACCGCCGACGCTGAATATCGCTACTTCCAAACGGCCGACAACGACGTGCTCATCGGCGATGTGAAGCAGAGCCTGCAGTCGCCATCGTCCCACGATGTATTCTTGGGCCTTCGTTATTCGTTCGGTCCGCGCGCCGTGGCGCAAGATGCGCCGCCTCCGCCACCTCCGCCCGCCGCTGACACCTATGTGCAGCCTGTGGTGATTTGCGATGACGTGCCGTTCGTTGTGTACTTTGGCTGGGACGAATCGGCTTTAACCAGTCAGGCGCAACAAGTGATCTCCAACGCGGCAGATCAAGCGGATGAGTGCGACATCACGCAAGTGAATGTGGAAGGTCACACCGACCGCTCAGGTAGTGCGGCTTACAATCGTAACCTGTCACGACAGCGTGCGGAATCCGTTCGCGACGCCTTGATCCGTGAAGGCGTGCCATCGAGCACGATCCGGATCGAAGCCAAAGGCGAGGGCGATACCGCCGTGGAAACACCGGACGGCGTGCGCGAGCCGTTGAACCGTCGCTCTGAGGTGCTGATTATCGTCGCGAACTAAGCGGCGCTGTTGCAGCATTACTCTAGTTTACATTGGAAAGGGTCCAGCGATTGCTGGGCCTTTTCTTTTGGCATGCGCTAGATGGCGCGGAGAAATTAATCGGTAAAGAGGGACGACAATGACCAATGTTAAGCGGCCGGCTGCGCAGCACACAATTGCGGGTCGAGCACTGCGTCCTGAGTCGCTCGTCATGAGCTATGGCTACGATCCGCACGAATGGGGCGGCAGTATCCGCCCGGTCATCTGTCAAACTTCGACTTTTGCCTTTCGTTCTTGCGAGCAAGGCGCCGCTCATTTTCGTCTTTTGCGTGAAGGCGACATCTCGCCCGATACGGAATTTGCCAATAGCGCTTACACCAGGCTTGGAAATCCAAGTTTTGACGTTGTGGAAGCACGGTTAACGTTGTTTGACGGCGCAGAGGCCGCATTGTGTTTTGCTTCGGGCATGAGCGCGATCACCACGACTTTACTGACATTCGTGAAATCAGGTTCGGTGGTGCTGCACGCTGGCGCGCTCTATGGCGCGAGCGAGGTCTTCATCCGCCAAACTTTGCCCCAATTGGGAGTGCAAGCCTTCTCCTTGGGCGCAGCGCTGGACGAAAGCGAGATTAGAAGGGCGGTTGAGATCGCCCAGCCTCATGGGCCCATCGATGTCATTTACACAGAAACGCCGAGTAATCCGACGAATGAGTTGGTTGACTTGGAGCTCTGCGTTCGGATCGCTGATGAGATTGGCGTCCACCAGGCTGGACGCCGACCGGTGGTGATGACGGACAATACATTCCTCGGTCCCATTGGCCAGTCGCCTTTGGACCATGGTGTGGATGTGGTCTTATATTCGCTGACGAAATATATCGGTGGACATTCTGATCTTATTGCTGGCGCAGCGTTGGGCGCAAAGGCGCTTATGGCTCGGATTAGGGCGATGAGAGAGCTTTTGGGCGGTGTGCCTGATCCACACACCTGCGCTTTGCTGACGCGAAGCCTTGATACCGTCAAATTGAGGATGGAGCGGGCATTCGATACTGCTCGTCAGTGTGCAGAATTTTTGCGCGGGCATCCCAAAGTGGAGCGTGTCCAATATTTGGGGTTTGATACCGGCGATCCGCTGCGCCACAGCGTGATCGTCAAACAATGCAAGGGCTCAGGCTCCACATTCTCGTTTGATATTCAGGGCGGGCAGGCCGCAGCGTTTCGCGTGCTCGACGCGCTGCAGCTGATTAAGCTGGCTGTCAGTTTGGGCGGTGCGGAAAGTTTGATTTGCCATCCCGGGACAACCACGCATTCAAGCCTTTCGCCTGAACGCCAGGTCGAACTGGGCTTTACCCCGGGCATGGCTCGGTTATCGGTCGGTTTGGAGGACCCTGATGACCTGATTGCGGATCTCGACCAAGCGCTTGCGCACGCCTGATCAATGAATGCGCATTATTCGCCGCGTTTGAAGACGAGCGCTGCGCGGAGTGTGGTGTCGGTTTCCTCGGTCCCCATTGGCGGCTCGGTTTCATAGGTCAATTCGTAGGAGAACCGGGCGGACAGATACCCATTAATCGCCGCAGAAAGCGCTGCGCGATTGAAGAACTCAGTGGTCTCCTCGGTCGATGTGACATCGTTGAGAAGGCTGAAAGACACATTCTCGCTGAACTCGTGGGAGTACTTACTGCCAACGAGCATGGCGAACCGGGTGCTGGATTCACCGGTATCGGTGACCTCTTCAAAGCGCACGCCTGGACCAGCGCGCACGGCCCAATAAGTGGGGCCGCTTTCGATGAGCTCGAGGCCGATACCCGCATTCAACGTGCCTTGGTATTCATAGCCGCTAAACTCGTCGACTTCGTAAGATGCGCTGCCAAAGGCGAACCAGCGTTCGGTGAGGATGCGGTCATGCTGATACCCGGCGAACAGGCGATTTTTGGTCTCTTCGCCTTCGGTGTCGCCATAGTCATAAAAGAATTCGGCAAAATTACGGGTGACCAGGCCTTCACGCTCCACCTTGGCGGCGACGCCAAAATCGTTGGATTCTGTGTTGCCTGTTTTTGAGATCGCGCTCAGCGCCACCTCGGCAAGCCACTGTGGGGCTTCGAGCTCTTCTTCGGGCTGATAGACCTCTTGCCCAAACGATGGAGCTGTGAGTGCGAAAACCGAAGCGAGTTGAAGTGTCAGTGCGCGCAATGCCATTGTGCTCATCCAATGTTACCTATTTGCAGAATGGCCTACCCCCGCCTTGGTTGATGAACCGTTTACATCCCGGTGGCGTGTCGGTCGAAAAGGATGGCAAAAATGAAGCTGAACCACGACAACGCGGCGACCATGACGGCCATGGAGCGCGAATTGCTCGATGGCCTTGGAGATCAAAGCGCACGGATGCTGGCGAATGTGCGACAATGGTCGGCCATTAACTCTGGCAGTCGCAATGTTGCCGGGCTCATGCAGATGCAGCGCGTTGTTGCTGATCACTTTGCGAATATTCGAGGGGCAAACGTGGAATCGGTCGCGTTAAAACCCTCGGTGGTGATTGGCGCTGACGGAGAAGAGCGCGGACAAGATCATCCCCCCGCCGTACGCGTTGTGCAGCGCCCCGACGCTCCAGTTCAAATTGCCATGACCGGTCATTATGACACGGTATTCTCCGCTGATTCGCCGTTTCAAACGTGCACCGACCTTGATGATGACACTCTTAATGGCCCCGGAGTGGCTGACATGAAGGGCGGGCTGTTGGTGTTGGCTGAAGCTCTCAAAACCCTGGAGAGTCATCCTGACGCGAACAATGTGGGGTATACGGTGCTGATCAGCCCTGATGAGGAGATCGGCAATCCCGCCAGCGCGCCGTTCATCGCTGAGTTGGGCGCGCGCGCTCATGTGGGGATGACTTACGAGCCCGCGCTGGAGGATGGCGGCCTTGCCGGGGCGCGTAAAGGCTCTGGAAATTTTTCGGTCGTGGTGCGTGGGCGGGCCGCACATGCTGGGCGCGAACACGCCAAGGGCCGCAACGCCATTGAAGCGGCGTCCCGCTTCGTGGTTGGCGTTCAAGACCTCAACGGCAGGCGCGATGGCGTCACCTTCAATGTGGGCAATATCACCGGCGGCGGTCCTGTGAATATGGTGCCCGACTTGGCCATTGCGCAGTTCAATATTCGCGTCGGCGAAGAGGGTGACATGACGTGGGCTGGCGATGAAATTGATCGGCTCGTGGCGCAAATCGCCGACTTGGATGGGATTGCAGCAAAGCTGCACGGAGGATTTACGCGCCCGCCCAAACCGATGACGCCGCAGAATGCGCAAATGTTTGCTTGGACAAAGTCGGCCGGGGCCGCGCTGGGATTGGACGTGACTTGGAAAGATACGGGCGGGGTATGCGAGGGCAATAATCTGTGGGCGGCAGGGTGTCCCAATGTGGATACGCTCGGCGTGCGAGGCGGCCGCATTCATTCCTCTGAGGAGTTCGTGAAGCTTTCAAGTTTTGCCGAGCGGGCCAGATTGTCGGCCCTGATGTTATTCCGGTTTGCGACCGGCGATTTTGACGCCCGAGCCTTGCGGGCTGGGGCGTAGCGGCGCTAGACACAGCTCACTTCGCTCGATCGTTGCGTTTCAACAATTCACCATCAGGGGGCTGTTATGCCCATAGTACGGCCAGCTCGAGCTGACGACATCGACGCATTTTATGAGTTGGCCGAACTTTCCGGACCCGGCTTTACCAGTCTGCCTGTGGATCGCGAGCGGCTTGAAGAAACCATCGCTTCATCGGTGACAACGCTGAGCAATCCCCGGGAAATGGACGATTCCGATCATTTTTTGCTGATGCTTGAAGACGATGACGGGCGTGTTCGCGGTTGCGCGGCAGTCAAACCGAAAACTGGTCTCAAAAAGCCATTCTTCAATTACAAGATCTTGCGTGTCTCACAAGTATCCAGTGTCATCGGCCGACGGTTTGATACGGATATCTTGATGTTGGTGAACGAATATGCTGGGTGCACCGAAGTGGGAACTTTGTTTTTACATCCCGATGCACGCGGCGGCGGCAATGGAACGCTCTTGGCCAAGTCGCGCTATTTGCTCATCGCTGCTGCGCCAGAGCGGTTCGCCTCCAATGTGGTGGCTGAATTGCGCGGTGTGGTTGACGAGAAGGGCCGTTCGCCCTTTTGGGAGCATTTGGGTGTGAAGTTCTTCAACATGACCTTTGGCGAAGCTGATCATCTCAACGCGATTTCGGACAACCAGTTTATCCTCGATCTGATGCCCAAATATCCCATCTACCTCGAGCTCCTCCATCCAGATGCTCGCGGCGTGGTGGGACACGTCCATCCCGACGGCCAAGCCGCGATGAAGCTGCTCGAGGCTGAAGGATTTCGCTACGATCGTGTGGTGGACATTTTTGACGCTGGTCCGTTGGTTTCAGCTCCGCGTAACGACATTCGCACAGTTCGGGAGAGCAGGCTGTTTACCGTTCACATTGCTGATGACGGGCAGAAATTGCCACATGACGCGTTCGTTTCGACCGATGTTCTCAATCGATTTGGTGTGACGCGCGCGCGCGCGCACATTAAGGGTGACCGCGTCACCTTGACCGCCAGCGACGCTGAACGGCTCAAAGTGAGCGCTGGAGACCAAACACGCGTGTGGAGTGAGGCGCTATGAGCACGACGGCGGACACAGCCAACCCGCCTGGGTTGGCCTTCATCAACGGGGCGTGGCGGGAACCGGCGGGGGCGGAGTTGACATCATCAGCCCCGGCGACGGGCGATGTCTTTTGGCGGGGTCGAGTGGCCAGTCCACAGGATGTGACCGACGCCATCGCAGCGGCGCGCGCCGCGTCACGAGACTGGGCGAGGCGGCGTTTATCAGATCGAATTGCGTTGGCCGAGGCCTATCGCGATGTGATCCAAGACCGGTCGGATGAATTGGCCAAACTGATTGCGCAAGAAACCGGCAAACCGCTTTGGGAAGGAAAGGCTGAGGCTGGCGCTGTGGCCGGCAAGGTTCAAATCTCCATCGATGCCTATCATGAGCGCACCGGTTCGCGGGAGAGCGACACTGCGTTCGGCCAGGCTGTCCTGAACCACCGACCCCACGGCGTCATGGCAATATTGGGACCTTTCAATTTTCCTGCACACCTGCCCAATGGCCATATCGTACCAGCGCTGATCGCGGGCAATACGGCAGTATTTAAGCCCTCTGAGCAGACCCCAGCCGTTGGGGCCTTTTTGGTTGAGGCCTGGCGCGAAGCTGGCTTGCCTGACGGTGTGCTCAACATGGTCCAGGGCGCGCGCGACACAGGCGCGGCGTTGCTTGATGGTGACATTGACGGTGTGTTGTTCACCGGGTCGGTGGACGCGGGGGTCATGATCCATCGTAAATTCGCGGGACGGCCGGACGTGATTTTGGCGCTGGAAATGGGCGGCAATAACCCTCTGATTGCTTGGGACTACCGCGATGTGGACGCGGCGGGCGTGATCGCTTTGCAATCGGCATTCATCACCGCTGGTCAGCGCTGCACGTGCGCGCGCCGTTTGATCATTGAGCGCGGGCCAAAGGGGGATGCGCTGTTGGATGCGCTCATTGCGTTGGTCGGTCGGGTTCGCATTGGCGAGCCCTTTGATGATCCTGAGCCATTCATGGGCCCGGTCATCAGCCCAGAGTCTGCGGCTCGCGTCGTCACCGCGCAATCCAAACTCACCGACCTTGGCGGCAAGGTGTTGGTTGAGGCGAAGGCCGACGCCGGTTCAGCATTTGTCTCGCCCGGGATGATTGATGTGACCGGCCTAAAGCTTGAGGATCGCGAGGTGTTCGGACCATTGCTGCAAGTGGTCCGCGCGGAGAGCTTTAATCAGGCTGTCAGTGAGGCAAACGCCACTCAGTTTGGCCTGTCTGCTGGCCTCATCAGCGATGACGAAGCGTTATGGCGTCATGTGCAGTCCGATGTACGCGCAGGGATTTTGAATTGGAACCGGCCCACGACTGGCGCCGCGTCGAATATGCCATTTGGCGGCCCGGGATTTTCCGGCAATCATAGGCCAAGCGCCTATTACGCCGCAGATTATTGCGCTTATCCCGTGGCAAGTCAGACGGCGGCGAAAGTCGAAAACGTGGCGACGCGCGGGCTAGGCGAATAGGGCTCCCATGCAGTCTCAATACGTTTTGGCGTGGCGGAAATCGATCGTTCCGGTTAAAACAGAATAGCGGCGCAGTAGGGGGAAGTCATGAAATCACGTTTTGTCATTTTTGGCGCACTCAGTGCATTGACACTCGTGGCGTGTGGTCGATCCGATGACCCGGAAGCCGCAAACTCGCCATCGTCGCAGTCGGTGATTGACGACTACAGCGACCCTGTCCTCATCGCGGACGGACGCGCCATCGTGCAAGACCAGTGTCTGCAGTGCCACACTGACGAGGCAGATGGCGAAAGCCCGTGGGCGGACGCACCATCACTGCGTACGGTGCTTGCGAGTTATGACACCGAGGCGCTTGAAACAGATTTCCGGGAAGGCATTCATGTGGGCCACCCAGATATGCCCGACTTCAACTTCGATCCTTTGGGCGCCCATGCCTTGTTGGCGTATTTGATCTCAATCCAGGACCAACCGATCCATAGCCCGAACGGCGAGGCGCCTTAGCTTTGCCTGGGCGCGTTAGGCGTGGTGTTCAATCAACTGAATGAGGTTGTCGCAGGTGTCATCGAACACCGCCATGGCGGCGCCGCCGGCTTTCATGGGGGGCTGGGTGAAGGTCACGCCCGCCGCTTCCAGTCTTTTCACCTCGGATTCAATGTCATTGACGCTAAACGCAGACCAGGGAATGCCATCCGTCATCAGCGATTCCTGCAAGGTGCGCGCTGCGGGATATTGATTGGGTTCAAGCGCCGATTCGACGCCATCCGGTTCGTCGGCGGAAACGAGGGTCAGCCAGCTGCGCTCGCCGATGGGAATGTCGTGTTTGACGACGAATCCGAGCGTGTTGGTGTAGAAATCCAAAACCTTTTCGCTGGTCTTCAACCATCACACTCTTGATGTCCATCTTCATTGCGCATCTTCCTCATAAAACGGCGCTAGCCATGGGTTGATGGTGTCCTTGAGCGATCCAGTCGTGAGCGAATGTACTTTCGTCCGTCCGCGCCATGTCGTGCTGATCAAGCCTACTTGCTCAAGCGTGCTCAAATGTCAGGTGATGGCCTGTCGTGTGAGGGTCACAATATGGTCCTCGATCAAGCGAGCGCAGAGCTCAAACAGGCTTTGATCATTTCGCTTTCTCAGCTGTTCAAGAATCAACAGGCGCCTATCGTCACCCAGGGCGCGAAACAATCGGCTGAGGTTTTGATCAAACGAAATACCCATAATGAATTATGCAACATATATGTTGCATGCCAATCGCGCCGTCCGGCTGTCGCGGATGCTGCAAGTGGCTAGACTGTCGGTTTGTCCTGACCAAGAATGCTTGGAGTTGGTTGCCATGAATATCGTGATACACCATTGCGATATTGCGTTGCTGCGCGTGACGCCTAGAAATCGCACATGCCGAAACACGTCGTTGGCGCATACGGCGTCGGATGACGCCTTGCGGTCACGCGCTCTTGCTTGGCTTAGCCACCCCGATTTGCCGCCATCAAACACAGCATTTCAAACATGACATCCACCGCGGCCAGGGATGTGATGCTGGAGACATCGAAAGGCGGGCAGACTTCCACAACATCGCCTCCGACCAAATTGCCAATCTCAAGCGCGCGCAAAATCCGTTGGGCTTCATAAGTGGTCAGTCCGCCCGGCACGGGTGTGCCCGTCCCCGGAGCATAGGCCGGATCGAGACTGTCAATGTCAAAAGAGATGTAGGTGGGCCCATCACGAAACTCGGGCAGACGGCTCAGAAAGGTTTCCAAGCCCTGTACGCGTACATCGTCAACCGTGGTCACGCGCACACTGTGATCACGCACCACGGCAAGGTCTTCGTCGCTCGCCAAGGGGCCGCGAATGCCCACTTGCAGTGTCCGTTCTCCCGCAATCAGACCCTCCTCCAAAGCGTGACGCAAGAACGCGCCATGGTGATACTCACAACCCCAAGCGGCCGGATAGGTATCCAAATGGGCGTCGAAGTGAATGAGATTGAGCTGACCGTGTGCAGCCTTCATGGCGCGCAAACTGGCCAGCGTGGTGGAATGGTCGCCGCCGGCCGCGATCAGCCGTTTGCCCGCTTTAGCCAGGGGGGTCATGAACGCTTCGATGCGCTCATAAGTTTGGGTCTGATCGATGGGCACCGTCGGACAGTCGCCGATATCCGCCACATTCAGCCGATCCACCCAGTTCAGTTCGCGGGTCATGTGATAGCCGCGGCCCAATGATGACGTTTCCCGGATTGCGGCTGGGCCAAACCTGGCGCCGGGTCGGTAACTCACAGCGCCGTCATAGGGAATGCCGAACAGACCAACATCCCAATCGTGATCGAGAGGCGCATGAGGCAGTCGAAAAAACGTTTTGATGGCGGCGAAGCGGGGAAATTCGCGTCCGGGAATCGGCGTGTAATCCATGGCGACGTCCTTGTATACTCACTCGGGTTAGCGGGGATGTGCATGGCGCGCTTTGGCGATTTGGTCCATTCACCCGCATAGTGGAGGTCGTATGAAACTTTATGGTTATTGGCGCTCGACGTCCTCTTACCGCGTTCGCATTGCTTTGAACATGAAGGGCGTGCGCTATGACCAATCACCTGTCCATTTAGTACGTGACGGCGGCGAACAAAATGCGCCAGCGTTTCGCGCCATCAATCCTGCCGGCAGAGTGCCCGCCTTGGAGCTGGATGACGGACGCGTGATCACTCAATCCATCGCGATCATGGCCTATCTTGAAGCCACCCACCCGAATCCGCCGCTTATTCCCTCCGATCCCTACGAGGCGGCAATTGCCCGCAGCTTGGCGTTTGCGATCGCCAGTGACATGCAACCCTTACACAACAAAGCCGTCATGGACTACATCACGGGTAAGTTTGGGCGCTCGATCGATGACTTTAAGGCGTGGACCGCACACTGGACGCATAGTGTATTCACCGCCATTGAACAGCGCTGCCAGTCACCGTTTGTCATGGGTGACCGATTCACGATTGTGGACGCGTGCCTGACCCCGGCGTGTTACGCCGCGCGCCGATTTGGCGTCGACCTCTCCGGATATCCCAAAATTGAGGCCGCCGATGAAGCCGCCCGCGTCCTGCCACCGGTGGCGCAAGCGGCCCCGGAACGGCAACCAGATGCGCCAGCTGATGCTGAACCGCGTTAGTGACTGTTTTCTTTCTATTAAAGGCGGTAGGCTGTCGTGAAAGTTTCGTTGGGCGCGCGCGGTTCTGGGGGCGCTGCGCGCCGAGAAGACGAGTGAAAATATGGGGCGTCGCGCCGCCGCCCAGAACACGCAGAGTGCGCCTGGCGAGCCTGGGGGCCGCCAGATCAAGCACGCAGGCCATCGCGGAGAACCGCTGTTTGGCGCGTTGGATCTGGGCACGAATAATTGTCGACTATTGGTCGCCGCACGAGACGGGGGCGGCTTTCGCGTGGTCGATGCATTTTCGAGAATTGTCCGGCTGGGCGAAGGCCTGTCGGAGACCGGCGCATTGTCGCATGGCGCCATGGATCGCGCGGTGGACGCCTTGCGCATATGTGCTTCGAAACTCAAACGGCACAACATTGCCAAAGCCCGCTGCGTGGCCACACAGGCATGTCGAACCGCCAGCAATGGGGCAGAATTCCTGCATCGGGTCCGACAAAGCACCGGTTTGGAGCTGGAAGTCATCGAACCCAGTGAAGAGGCGCGCTTGGCGGTGCTCGGCTGTTTGGGATTGATGGATGAAAATGCGGGCGCTGTTTTGGTCGTGGACATTGGCGGTGGGTCCACTGAATTATCCTGGGTGGATATCGCCGCGCTCAAGACCATGTCGGCGCGCGAGCGGCTCGCCAATCCACCGATCAAGGCCTGGGCGTCCTATCCCATCGGAGTCGTAACGCTCGCCGAAATGTTTCCAGAACGCCCTGATCGCGCCAGCTGGTATGCCGACATGAAGTCCTTCGTGCGCGAGCGCGCCGTGGGCCCCAGCGACGCGATCGCCTTGCGCAGCCATTTCGACACCGGCCGCGCCCACATTGTTGGCACTTCTGGCGCTGTGACCAGTTTGGCGGGCGTCCACCTTAACTTGCCACGCTATGAACGTTCGCGGGTGGATGGCTTGTGGGTGAGCCGCAGCGACGCCGCCGCGGCCGGCGCCCAATTGCTGGCCATGACCGTGTCTGAACGGGCGGCCCATCCGTGCATTGGCCCTGATCGGGCTGATCTTGTTTTGGCGGGCGGGGCGATACTTGAAGCCATCGTTGAATTGTGGCCTTGCGAGCGTTTGCGGGTGGCCGATCGTGGCTTGCGCGAAGGCGTTCTCATGTCTTTGATCCATGCTCAACGCAAACGGCGCAGACGTCGCCGGCGCAGAGCACGAGCCAATTTAAATCGCGATGACTGACGGCGATGGATCAAACGACACGGGTGAAAAGCGCCGCCGCCGGCGCCGCGCGGGGCCCACTGGAAAATCCAGCGGGCGTGACCAAGACTTGGCTGTGCGGGTGAAGACCGCGCGCGGGCGCAAGATTTCCTCAACACTTTGGCTCAAGCGCCAATTGAATGATCCCTATGTGCGCAAGGCCAAGGCGGAAGGCTATCGCAGCCGCGCGGCCTACAAGTTAATCGAGCTCAATGAGAAATACCGTTTTTTGAAGCGCGGCGCGGTGGTCGCCGATCTTGGCGCGGCGCCGGGGGGCTGGGCGCAGGTGGCGGTGGAGCAGGGCGCCGGCCTCGTGGTGGGCGTGGACCTGTTGGAGATGGATCCCATTGATGACGTCACGCTTTTGGTAGGCGATTTCACCGATGACGAGACGGTGGAGGCGGTGAGAAGCGCAGTTGGCGGAACGTGTGATTTGGTGTTGTCCGACATGGCGCCCAACACGTCCGGCCAGCGCAACTTAGACCATCTGCGTACCGTCGCTCTCGTGGAGGCGGCGGCCCAATTTGCGCAAGAGACCCTAAAACCAGGCGGGACGTTCGTGGCGAAAACCTTCCAAGGCGGGGCGGAAGGCGCGTTGTTGGCGCAACTCAAAAAGGCGTTTACGCATGTACGTCACGCAAAACCGCCAGCCTCGCGCGCGGGCAGCCCGGAGACCTATCTGGTGGCGCAGGGATTTCGTGGTAAACGAAGTTAAATCGGTTCTAGAACAGTTCTAGAACATGGCAGCCGCATGACGTCAGGGGAGATGCGACGATGACAGAATACCAAATCATTCTCATTATCGAATCCGCAACGGCGCAGATCGTGATCCTGATTGGTCAGATCATTGCGATTAATTTCGCCATGATGGTGGCGATCTATTATTTTCTCAATAAAGCCGGATGGGCAATCAAGATCGCTGCTTTTATTTTGTATACACTCGGTTCGTCCATGTTTTTACTTCTTGCTGTCAGGGAAGCTATTATAGCGGCGGCGGGTGGAGACGCGTTGGAAGAACAGGAGGCGGATACACTCAGTCCGGTCGCACAGGCCATGTTGGCCCATGGTGAAAGCCCCAATGCACTGATGCTGACCATTTTGATCAATACGTCGATCTGGGCCATGTGGCTTGGCGTGTTCTACCTTCTATTCTTCTGGAAGCGCGGTGAGCGGGACAAGGATTAGGCTGGCGGCCGCCCGCCAGCTTGGCGGCGAGGTCTACAGTTTCCGCGAAAGACTAAACGCTCCGAAGCGGCTGGGCTCGTCTTGCCCTTCATATTGGCGTGAGCGCTCTATGAAGGTGAAGCCGATTTGCACGCCGCGCAATTGCAGCGCCACGCCAAATTGAGCGTCGGCGTAAAATGAGTTGGTCTCGACCGCAGGACCCTGATCGCGGAATAGGCTATTGTCGAGGAACACGTCATGGGCGACGGCGTTTCCTTCAATGCCGGCGAATACATACCAACTAAAACCGTCCGATGGCGTGAAAAAACCGGTGCCGCCAAGCGCGGGTTGGATGCGCGGGGGGCCGTAATCATCAAGTAAGTCTTCCCCGAGGCGCAAAGTCAGGCCCGCTCTGGCGTTGGTGCGCACCGTGCCTGCCGAAACGCCGAAATTGGGAGTAAGATCGACGCCCCAGCCGTCATCTGACGTGCGGAAGAGCGCCCGCATCCGCCGATCATAGCCGAATGTCAATCCCAACGTGTCCTCAATTTGGTTGTCCCAGCCATTGGCGGTTTGGGCGCCGATCAGGCTGTGGAACTCATTTTGCAGCCACTCGCCCCCCGCGCTCGGGCCAACAACGCCCAGTTGGATCGTGAACTGATCAACGACGCCGCATTGCTCAATCAATGCATTGTACTCACCGTAAAGCCAGCCAGCATAGGGGTGTTGATCGGGCAGTGGCTCCGCTTTCGCAATGTCGGCGGGGGTGAAAATGGAGTGGCCCAGCGCAAGGCCGCGGCGGACCTTCACACACCCTTCAGCACGCAAAATATTGTTTGCAATCCAGCGTGCGGGACCATTGGTGTCGTAGGTTCGCGAAAGCCAGGACGCGCGCACCCCATTAGTGTAGTTGCGATCTTGGCCCGTGATGGCGTCGTTTTCGATCACCAGTGAAAGCGTCCCGCGCGGGTCTTCAGGATCGCGGCCTTTCGGTTCGCCGTAGGCACGATCGCACAGTACAAACACAGTTGCGGTCGCCAATGCCGCCAGCACAATCTGAGGCGTCGCCGCGCGTTCACCGCCATTCTTGGCTCGGTGTCTACGGACCAACATGGTGTTTGTCCCCCTCGGGAGTCTGCCCCAGCACAATTCGTTTAACCCACGATGCTTTGCCAACCAATGCCTGTGATCGCATGATCAGGGCCGGCTTCGGAACGAGAGGGCCAAGGTGCTATGCTCAGATCATCGAAAGCGGTATGCTGTGGAGCAAATCAAGCCAAATGCGGGTGATCACACTATGAAATGGAGTTCTGCTTTAATCGGGGCCGCGGCCGCGTTGATGCTCGCGGCATGCGGCGTGGACAACGACGGAAATGAGACAGGCGCTATGGCGGGCAGTAGTGATGTGGTGACAACCGTATCGGCTCTCGAAGGAACCCGCTGGACGCCGGTGTCCCTTAACGGAGAAACGCTGGAGTTTCCTGATGCCGCACGCGAGGCGTTCCTGGCGTTTCAAGACGGCGGCTACTTCGCCAGCGTGGGGTGTAATTCCATACGCGGCGGGTTTTCCATCGAAGACGGCGCCGCGTCATTTGGCATGGGCGCTTCGACATTGATGGCGTGTCAGCCACCATTAGACCGTTATGAGCACGCTCTATCTGTGGTCTTATCTGAAACCACAACGATAACGCTGTCCGACCGCCGGCTGAGTTTGTCGGATTCGGATGGCAATGAACGCGCGGTGTTTGAGCAATCGACCTAATCCATAGGCTCCCATGCAGGGTTATGGCGGCGCACCGGAAGTCGTCCAGACGGTTTGCAGATTCAGAAGAAAGCCTCCGTTGGGGGGGTGATTACACTGCTGTCTTCGGCCGACGTTGGCCTCGTTGGCGAGACGACCTCACCGGACGACGCCTGCCATTTCGCCAAGGGAGAACGTGATTTCGTCGAGCCGCTCGCTGCGAAGCGCGCGTGATGGCGCTGGAAGTGCGATTGCTGGACGCCCTCGAACGCGAGCATCGCCTGGATCGGCTGGATGACCGGATTGTCCTGAATGATACCGACGCAGACCAACGCGAGAATATCATTCTGGAGCGCGTCGATTCTGAGTGAATGCTCCAAGCCCCTTTTCCATTGGGGCGACATGGCCTACCTAGCGTCAAAGCCTGAGGAGCGCCGGCCATGGACATTCGCGACGGGATCACCTTTGACGACGTCCTCTTGGCGCCCGGTCACTCTGAGGTGTTGCCGACCCGCACGGACGTCACCACGCGGCTGACACGGGATATTCGCTTGAATATTCCCATACTGTCAGCCGCGATGGATACGGTGACCGAGGCGCGCCTGGCCATCGCATTGGCCCAACAGGGCGGGCTTGGGATCATCCACCGTAACCTCACGCCGCAAGAGCAGGCCGACGAGGTGCGCAAGGTTAAGCGTTATGAAAGCGGCATGGTGGTCAATCCGGTCACCATCACGCCGGACGCGACCCTGGGTGAGCTGCGCGTGTTGATGGATCACCACAAAATCTCCGGCATTCCGGTGGTGGAGCCGTCCGGCAATGATGGACGCGGCAAGCTTGTGGGTATCGTCACGAACCGCGATGTGCGCTTTGCCGAGGACGACAATGAAAAGGTCGCCAAGCTGATGACCCGTAAGCTGGTCACGGTGGAGGAAGGCGCCAGCGAAATCGAGGCCAAAGCGTTGCTGCACAAGCACCGAATTGAGCGGCTCTTGGTGGTGGACGGGGACTATCGCTGTGTCGGGTTGATCACGGTCAAAGACATGGAAAAACGCATGAGCCATCCCAATGCGGCAAGCGACCCGGCCGGGCGATTGCGCGTGGGCGCCGCCACCAGCGTCGGCGATGACGGCTATGCGCGCACCGAGGCGCTGTTGGATGCCGGCGTGGATGTGGTGGTGGTCGACACCGCCCATGGTCACTCCCAGGCTGTGCTCGACCAAGTGCAGCGCATTAAGCGTCAGTCTAACGAAACCCAAGTGGTTGCGGGCAATGTGGCCACATTTGATGGCGCAAGAGCGCTGATTGACGCCGGCGCGGACGCCATCAAGGTTGGCATTGGTCCTGGCTCCATTTGCACCACACGCATTGTCGCTGGCGTCGGCGTTCCCCAGCTGACCGCAATTACCGACGCGGTGCGCGCGGCGCGCGACAGCGACACGCCCATCATCGCCGATGGCGGTGTAAAATACTCCGGCGATTTGGCAAAGGCTCTGGCCGCCGGCGCAGAAACCGTGATGCTCGGCTCCATGTTCGCTGGGACCGAAGAAGCGCCTGGCGAGGTGTTTCTTTATGAAGGCCGGTCTTACAAATCCTATCGCGGCATGGGCAGTGTGGGGGCGATGGCGCGCGGCTCGGCTGATCGGTATTTCCAAAAGGAAGTGACCGACACCATGAAACTGGTGCCCGAAGGTGTTGAGGGTCGCGTGGCCTATAAGGGCATGGTGTCGCCGATCATCCATCAGTTGGTGGGCGGTTTGCGCGCCGCCATGGGTTATGTGGGCGCGGCCAGCATGGCTGAGTTTCACGATAAGGCTCAGTTTATCCGCATCACAGGCGCGGGCTTGCGCGAAAGCCATGTCCACGACGTCGCCATGACCCGTGAAGCGCCGAATTACAGCTTGAGACGGGGGTAGGAGACAGGCTCCGCAGGCGTAGGGTGGGCAAAAGCGAAGCATTGCCCACCACAATTTGCGTGATTGTCTCGACTATAGAACCACCCCTCGTTTCCCACCGTCTTGCCGCCGCGCCCGGAACTCGCGGCGAAAAAAACGGCGAGATCGGTGGGACCTAGGAGGTCATGGAACGCCGTCATTGGAGAAGGCCGGCTGTCCCTCAAGCTCAGCCCTGCGCCCCCTGGGTCCCACTCACGCCGCGGTGTCTTCGGACCGCGCATTCCGAGCGCCGCCACCGCGTCGGAGTGGGAAGCGATGATGGGATGAATGTGGATGGGGCCGCCCACGCCACATCGGCGATTCGCCGTCACCGCAGCCCAGGCGCCGGCTTTTGGATTGACGACACCGCCATGAACACGCCAAGCGCTCCGGCGATGGCGATCAAGTAGGCGCCGGGGATCTCCAGCGTCCACTCTAGCACAGCCAGGCAGGCAAAATGCACTGCGATCGCTGCGCTGGCGGCCGCGTCACTGGCCTTGCCCCGCCAAAGGCCGATGAGGAACGGGACCAAAATCGCCCCGCCAATGGAGGACGCAGTGAACACCAACGCGCGCACGCCTTCCCCCGACGCGGCAAACGCAAACGCCAGCACAGCCACCAATACCGTGGCGATGCGCGCCGTGGTCAACCGCTCTGCGGGGCTCGCGTCCGGCCGCAGGCGTTTGTGCACGTTCTCGGTAAGCACGCCGGAAGCGGCAAGGAGGGCGGAGTCCACCGTGGACAAAATCGCGGACAACAGCGCGCCGGAGAACATCACGAACAGCCAGCCGGGCGCGATGGCGGCGGCGAGGCTTGGCAGGAACCCATCGCCTTCATCCAGCAATAAACCAAGGCTGGGCGCGATCAGGCCAAAGCCAATGGGCAAAAGGCCAACAGTCATATAGATCAGCGAGGCCAGGATCGCGCCATTGCGGGCAGTTTTCGGGCTGCGCGCGCCCAATGTGCGCGCCAGCGCTTCTTGGGAGACGATCGAACCCAGGATCGGCACCAGCCAGATGTCCAGCCGGTCGAGCCAGCTTTCTTCCCCGCTTGAACCGAAACTCAAGCGTAGCGGATCAATCGCCGACAGCGCCGTGCTCCACCCGCCCGCCTGATGGATCATCAATCCGAACAGCACCGCCAGGCCGATAACGATCACCACGCCTTGGATCATGTCGGTGACCACATCGCCGATCATGCCGCCGAGCAGGGTGTAGGCAATCACGAGCGCCAGGCTGGCGCTGAGCGCGGTGATGAAGCCCACGCCGCTGACGCTGGAGACTATGGCCGCCAGCGCCGCCAGTTGCGCTGCAGCCCAGAGCAACGCGGAAATGGCCACCGCGGTCGCCGTCAATTGCTCCGCCACCGGCCCGAAGCGTGTACGCATATAGTCCGCGATCGTGACAAACCCGCCGGCGCGCAGCGTGCTGGCCACCAACAGGCCGAGCACAAGAATGCCCAGGCCATAGGCAAACGGGTCGATGCGCGCTCCAGCCAGCCCCTCGTCGGCCACCGCCGCGCTGGAGGCGATGACGGCCTCGGACCCGAACCAGGTGGCGAACAAGGACATCGCAACCGCAAATAGACCCAGCCGGCGGCCGGCGATCAGATAGTCTTCGTCGGTTTTGGTGCGCCGCGCCGCCCAGGCTGCAACGCCCAGCTGCACGCCCACATAGGCCAGCACGGCAAAGGCGATCCATGTCATGACGCTGTTTCCCCCGCCGCGCTGTGGCGCAAGCCCCAAAAGGCTGATAATCGATCGATCGTCATAAAGGTTTGACTGTCGCCAGGTAAATACATTCAAGCGCAGTCAGCGCCGCTCGCGCCTTTGCTCTGGTGCTCGTCGCCTCGAACGCCTCCAAAATGGCCGCAGCCATGGGCCTTGGCCGATACGCGTCGTCGAACGGGGTGCAGCGCGACTGCAGGCCGTCGCCGCGCGGGTCAAACGACCGCAGCCAGGAGTGGCGGTGCGCCAAACCCGAACAAATGAGGTCGCGCACCTGGTTTTAATCGAACATGATGTCGAGATAGGCGCGGGTCAGGTCCGCGATGCGTTGATCGCGGGTGGCGATGTCGCTGGGCAAATCGCGATCATTCACGTGAATTTGGTGAGCACCAGATCAAGCCTCATGCTGGTGACTTCGTCCAGAAAGGCGATCCAGGCGGTCTCGTCCGCGCCCATGCCCGTCGGCGAGGGTGAGGGACTGCCACCGCCGCCACCGCTGCATGATGCGATTAATGCGCCAGACGAGAGCGCTAACATTTTTAAACGATTGAGTGTGTTCATTGTGCGTTGCCCCCGGAACGATTATTCGGCGTCTGATGCGCTGATGGCTACACTGTCTCATAGGCGCATCGATGAGGAAACGGTGTGAAAGGCGTGTGAAAGTCTGGGCGCTGTCAGGTTCCATTTGCGCGATTGACTCATCGCACCGGGCGCGACATGCTAAAGAACTTTAAAAAGCAAACTTGGGGTATTGGTCATGCAGAAGTCATATCGGAATGCCGCCATTGCGTTCGGCGCGCTGGTGATCGCCGCGCCTGCCGTGCACGCTCAAGAGGCGGCGGAGGCCCACCCATTGGCGATGATGTTCGGCGAATGGCGCGGAACCGCCAACGGCGTCAATCCCGACCAAAGCCGCTACACGCTGACCCAAACCGAGCGTGTCGGACCCATGTTGGGCGGCGATCTCATTGTCATTGAAGGGCGCGGATACGACGAGGCGGGGAGCCTGGAGTTTAACGCCTTTGGCGTGATCTCACATGATGAACGCCGCGATGCGTGGGAGTTTCGTGGCTATAATGACGGCTCGGCCGGCACTTTCGCCCTCTCCGTGCTGGAGGACGGGTTTGAGTGGGTGGTCCCCGCCGGCCCGGAGGCTAAGGTGGTCTATACGGCCACAATCGATGGCGAAACCTGGACCGAGATCGGCGTCTTTCACGGACCCGGCATGGAGCCGGTGGAGACCTTCTCCATGACGCTTACGCGCATTGGCGACACCGATTGGCCGGCCGGCGATCCAGTGGGCATGGAGTAGGGAGCGGTTCCGGGCGGGAATTTGGAGCTGCTTTAGCGGTGTTGGAGGTGCGCACAATCGCACATTCATTCCGCATCCACGTTCCCCGTCCAATCCTCGCGGCCATGGCGAATGCGGATGATCAGCACATCATCGCCGTGTTCGCGATCGATGATCACATGGGCTTTGAAGCGGTAAACGCGGACTGGCGGTGAAAATTCGTTGCGAAGGCGAGATATGCGAGGATTGAGTGCGATCCGATCAAACGCCTGTTCCAACTCGTCAACGTATGTATTGGCCTGTTCGATTGACCAAGTCTTAGCGGAGTAAAACCAGATCTCATCAAGATCACGAATGGCTTGTGGATAAAGTCGGTATTGACCGCCGATTGGCATCAAAGTTCGTCTTTGTACTTGCGCTGCATCTCGGCCACAAATGTTGAACGATCAAACTTCACTGGCTCACCACTTTCCAAGCCTTCAGTGATTTTATCTTGCAAGGCGGCGAATTTGGCGGCGCGGTCCTGATCGCGGCGGATGAGATCGCGCACATAGTCGCTGGCGTTGGCGTAACGGCCGGTTTTGGCTTGCGCCTCGACCCACTCTTTCATGGCGTCGGGCAAGGAAACATTCATGGTGGCCATGATGCGGGCTCCGTGTGCATTGGCGCCAATTTAGTAAAGTGTGACAATCTTTGCCAACTTGCAGCGCCTTAATCAGCCAGTGCAAAGTCGACGGTCACGATGAGATCAGCCCAAAAAATCCCAACACCGTCAATGTAGCAGGGTTGATACCTCCACTTCAGCGCATCGCGTTCGACTTGCTCGACAAAAATCGGATCTGTGCATTGCGCGCGCGGATTCTCCACAAACCCATTAGGAGCAACGTCGACTTTCACTTGGCACGTCCCCTCAATCCCAGCTTCCGCCGCAGCACTGGGATAGGTCGCGTAAAAGGAAATTGGTTGCTCGTCGCGATCGGCAACCACACAGTCGACGTTATGAACTCCCGCAATGTCGAGATTCTTTTCCGAGTTCTTTTCGGGTAGGCGGGCGAGGATTGTTCCGTACCATACTGCTGGCGGTTGCGGTTCTGGTATATCAATCCGCGGGCGCGGCGGGATTGGGCGGTCAGCAAAAGCCTTCGCGCGGTCCAACGCGTCGCGCGAACCCTGTCGTATTGCGGTGATCTCAGCGCCCGTCGGCGCGGGTTGAGATCCAGTATCGGGGTCATCCAGCGCTTCCAACGGTGGCGCGGTCGGTGAAGGCTGAGCAAGCTGCACAGTCCCCAGCGCCAGCAGCGCCACCCCAACATCCACCGCCATCAGCGCGACGACCAATCGCGTGTGAGGCATTTGATGAGATCTTAGCACATTGAGGAGGCGTTGGCAGGCCGAAATCCTACGTGTCCGCGGCGCGGATGACTGCGAAGATCCCGCCGAGAATCAACGCTGAGGCAAGGGCGAGGCGCGCGGTGATCGGCTCGGCCAAAAACAGCGCGCCGCCAAACGCTGCGATGGCGGGCACGGCGAGCTGGCACACCGAGGCTGTCATGGTGGCCAGATCGCGCAGGGTCGCGTACCAAATCACATAGCCCAAGCCGGATGTGATCGCGCCCGACGCGATGGCGAGCATGATCCCCGTAGGTGTCGCACTGGCCCAGTTTGGACCCCAGTCCGGTTGCACCGCGAACAGCGCCAGCGCCAAGGGAATGGTGAGGGCGAAGTTTCGCGCGGTGAGGGTGGCCGGGCGCGCCGCGCCGCGTCCGAGCAATGTGTAGCCGCCCCAGGCCACGCCCGCCACGGCCATCAGTGCAGCGCCGAGCGGGGCGGGCGCGTTCACGCCTGGCGCGAGCAAATACACCAGCCCCGCAAACGCTAAGGCGAGGCCCAGCCATTGGATGGCCATCGGTTTCAGTCCGCGCGCGAGCCCCATACCGATCATGGTGATTTGCACACTGGCGAACAGGATCAGCGCGCCGGCGCCGGCGTCCAAACTGACATAGCTCAAGGAAAAGCCGACGGCGTAGATGAATAAGGCGGCCGGCGCGAGCCATGTGCGCAACGCGCCAAGATCGCCGAGCGGCGCGCCGTCCTTGCGCCGAGCGAGCACCAGAAGCGGCGCCAATGCCAAGGCGCCGGCAAACAACCGAATCTGCGCAAAACTGACCGGATCGATCGCCCCGCCCGCCAGCGCCATGCGGTTTAGAACCGAATTGGCGGCAAAAGCGATCAGGGCCAGAGTGGTGAGGGAAAATACGCGCAGAACCATGGCCTGACAGTGGCACGGGCCTTTGGCCGTGTTAAGCGGCTTGCTTTGCTGACACGCGAATATGTGGGAGGACCGCCTTTATGCGCCCATCAGGACGCATTGCCGCCGCCATCGAGGTGCTTGAGGCCATGGAGGCCCAACACCGGCCGGCCAAACTGGCGTTGAAAGATTGGGGTGCGGCGCATCGGTTCGCCGGAGCGAAAGACCGGGCTTGGATTTCCGGGCTGGTGCTGGATGCATTGCGCAAAAAGCGGTCTCTGGCTTGGCGGATGGGCGATGATGGCGCGCGGGCGCTGGTGCTGGCGTGCTTGTCGTTTTCCTGGCGCTGGTCTGTGGAGGCGATCGACGAGGCGGTGGCCGAACAACCCCACGGTCCTGGCGCTTTAAGTGAGGCTGAGCGGGCGCGGCTGAACAATCCCATTGCGTGGGACGACGCCCCAACGCCTGTGCGCGGGGATTATCCCGACTGGCTGGATGGAGAACTGACCGCTGTGTTTGGCGATGAGCGCGTGGTGGAGGGGGCGGCGCTGGCCGAACGCGCACCGGTGGATTTGCGCGTGAATACGCTCAAGACCACGCCGGACAAGGCGCTTCATGCTCTCAGTGCAGTCGGCGCGCAGCCTGGCAACATGATCACGAACGCGATGCGCATCCTCGCGCCTGAACCCGGTGAGCGGGCCGGGCATGTGGAGTCCATCCCCGCTTTCGCCAAAGGTTGGATGGAGGTGCAGGATTTGGGTAGCCAGATCGCCGCCGCCGCCGCGGGCGACATCAAGGGCGCACAAGTGCTGGACTATTGCGCTGGCGGCGGGGGGAAAACTTTGGCGCTGGCGGCCATGTCCGGCGGGACCGGGCAGGTCTACGCCTATGATACGGACGGCCGTCGCTTGGCGCCGGCGTTTGAGCGCGTGCGCCGGGCGGGGGCGCGTAATGTGCAGATCCGGTCGCCATTGGGCGAGGCATCCCATCCGCTCAGTGATTTGGTCGCCAAAATGGACGTGGTGTTCGTTGATGCGCCGTGCACCGGCTCGGGCGTGTGGCGGCGTCAGCCGGATGCGAAATGGCGACTGACCGAGCGCGCATTGGAAACGCGCATTGCTGAGCAAACCGAGATTCTGCAAGCCGCCTCAGCCTATGTTCGACCCGGCGGGCGCTTGGTTTATGTCACCTGTTCGCTGTTTGCCAGTGAGAACGAAGCGCGCCTTCGTGAGTTTGTATCCCGTCAGGCGGCGTTTGCGGCGATCAGCGCGCGTGAACAAATCAAGGCCTCGGGATTGGCCGGCGAAGTTAGCCTGAAACACTTGCGGGCGTGCGTCGTGGATGCGGTGACGCCAGGCGATGGCGCGGCCCTTCGCTTGTCGCCGCGCCGATCGGGGACGGACGGCTTTTTCATTAGCGTGCTTCAGCGTAAGGGGAGCTAATCGGACTTGTTGAGACCCCGCCTTATGACCTGCTGGGCTAGAGCGAGGGCGAGCAGGCCCGGTCCTACCAAAACGAAGAATGCTGCATACGGACGAACCGGCGGCCAAATCGGCTCCAGCAATCGATAAAGTGGCGACCAGAAATGGGTGGCGCACAGCGTCGCCTCGCGACCTTCGCACACAGAAAAATGCACGAACAACGCCATGCCTACGGCGATAAGAAGGATAGCCAAAAAGAACGAGGCGGACCCGGCCCGTCCCGCATGAGGGCGATCTCCCGAAGCGTGGGCGCCCAATTCCGACAGCGTTTGGCGCGGTGACAGCAGGACAGCGTTGCGATGTGGCGTCGTGTAGGGTTTGTTGAGCCCCAATTCTTGGCGTAATAGGACAATTGGGCCAGCGACCACCAGCAATAGAAACGCCGGCGGGCCGAGAGCGAGGATGAGCGCCGCGATGATGGCCGCAGGATCGCCCGACATGATATCGTCGCGCTGCAGGAGCGCCATGAGCGCGGCGACGAACACAATCCAAATCACTGATAATCCGACCCAGATTCGCACCAGCCAACGCGAGATGGGAGACATTTCGGGCTCCAGTCTAACCAATGTGTGATTCAACCAGCCAATACCGCGATCGCCGCGATCTTTACAGTAGAAGGTGGCGGTAGCCCGTGAGAGATATCAAGCGGCTTTGGTGGATTTGCTGGACGGACACGCCTACGATCGACTAAGGGCCAGCGACTCGGCGTCTATGCGTCGAGATTGAGGCCGATTGGTTACAAGGGACTTTCAATGGTTGTTGAAGCCGACATGGACAGCGAGTGGATTGAGCGCGCCGCGCTGATGGATTTGCACACGGGCGCAGATGATCGCGTGCGCGACGCGTTGGACCTGATTGGCCGTCAAATTGGCGGCGTGTTCGTCTCCTGTGCGTCTCGGATGTCCAGCCCGGGCGTTGTGATCAATCGCGCGATCGGACTGGGGTCCAATCATCCCGCGACGTGGGAGGAGTTGGACGGTGTCTTGTCGCTCTACAATGACGAGGGCGTGGAGCGATTTTTTGTTCAAGTGGGCGCCTACGCTCAGCCAGAAGAACTGGGCGTTTGGTTGCAGTCAGCTGGCCTTGAAGAGGCGCGTGCTTGGCAAAAGTTTGCGCGCGATGACGCGCCTGCGCCGGCGATTCAATGCGACTTGGACGTCCGGCGCGTGGGCGCCGACCATGCGCGAGATTTCGGAACCATTGTCGCTGAAGCATTTGAATTGGGTAGCGCTGGTGCGGATCTGCTAGCCATGTTGCCCAGCCGTCCCTGCTGGAAGATTTTTATGAGCTTTGATGGTGATGAACCGGTGGGCGCTGGCGCCATGTTTGTGCGTGACGATACAGCCTGGCTCGATTGGGGCGCCACATCCTATAACTATCGCGAACGTGGCAGTCAGTCGGCTTTGCTTGCCGCGCGGATTGAGGCGGCCCGGGCGGCGGGCGTGAAACGCATGTTCACGTGCACGGGCGTTGATGTGCCGGGCGATCCACAGCATTCTTACGCCAATATTCGCCGGGTGGGTTTTGTCGAAACTGAAGTGCGCGCCAATTGGGCGCCGAAAAGGCCGTAGACATCAAGAGCCATGCGGCGTTCAATTGACGCGCCGTTGCTCGCGCGTTATGCGCCTGACACAGGGGATTTTCATGGCGAGATGGCGGATGAAACTGTCGGTTGTGGGCGTTGCGACTGGTTTGGTTGCGTGCGCGGCGACTGTTGATGATCCGATCGTCGAGCGCACATGGACCGACCCTTGTTACCATCCATCTGTCCCCGATCATCGCGCATGTGAGGACGCTGCGGCGCAAGACGTGGTTCTCGACGGTCCGGCTGGACCCATTGTCCTCGATGACTGATCGCACCGTGTTGGCGGGCGCGCACAGCGCTGGTGTGCCCGCGAGCGCACGGGACACTCAGAGTAATGAGGACGTCATGGCCGAACACGAGCGCGCATTGATCGTGGATTTTGGCAGCCAAGTGACCCAGCTGATCGCCCGTCGACTACGCGAAAGCGGTGTCTACTGCGAGATCCATCCGTTCAACACGGTGAATGGCGCATTCCTGGAAGCCTACCGGCCCAAGGCGATTATCTTGTCTGGCGGCCCGGCCAGTCTGACTAAGAAACAAAGTCCGCGTGCGGATAAAGCCATTTTTACTTATGGTGTGCCCGTCCTGGGGATCTGCTATGGCCAACAAACCATGGTCGATCAGTTGGGCGGATCAGTGGAAACCGCCAATCAGCGCGAGTTTGGCCGAGCTGAAATTGAGATCACCTATCCGAGCATTTTGTTTGCAGGCGTGGCCGTTGCGGGCGCGCGCGAACCGGTGTGGATGTCGCATGGCGACCGGGTTAAGTCGCTGCCTAAGGGCTTTGAGCCGATCGCCCAAACGCCCAACGCGCCGTTCGCCGCGATCGCTGACGACAGACGTAAATTTTATGGAGTGCAGTTTCACCCTGAAGTCATGCACACCCCCGGCGGCAAGCAGATGCTGCACAATTTCACCCACGCCATCGCCGGCATGACCGGAGACTGGACGATGGCGGCGTTTCGCGCTGAAGCCACCGCCAAAATTCGCGAGCATGTGGGCGAGGGCAAGGTCATTTGCGGGCTGTCGGGCGGGGTGGATTCCTCAGTAGCCGCGGTTTTGATTCATGAAGCGATTGGCGACCAGCTCACCTGCGTGTTTGTCGACACGGGTCTCATGCGCGCAGGTGAAGCCGATGAAGTGATCTCGTTGTTTCGCGGGCATTACAATATTCCGCTCGTCCACGTGGATGCGGGCGACCAGTTTCTCGAGCGCTTGGCGGGCGTCACTGATCCTGAAGACAAGCGTAAAGCCATCGGCGCCACATTCATCGACGTATTTGAGGCCGAAGCCGCCAAGATTGGCGGTGCGGAGTTTCTGGCGCAAGGCACGCTCTATCCTGATGTGATCGAAAGCGTCAGCTTCACGGGCGGTCCCAGCGTCACCATCAAATCCCACCACAATGTGGGCGGACTGCCTGAACGCATGAACTTGAAGCTGGTCGAGCCCTTGCGCGAGCTGTTCAAGGACGAAGTGCGCGCGCTAGGCCGCGAATTGGGCTTGCCGCAGGCCTTTGTCGGCCGTCACCCGTTCCCGGGGCCAGGCCTGGGCATCCGTATTCCTGGCGAAGTGACGCGCGAGAAGGTGGCGCTGCTACAAAAGGCGGACTCCATCTATCTGGAAGAAATCCGCAATGCCGGCCTTTATGATGAGATTTGGCAGGCGTTTGCGGTCTTGCTGCCCGTTCAAACCGTCGGCGTGATGGGCGATGAGCGCACCTACGACTATGTGCTGGCGCTGCGCGCGGTCACCAGCACGGATGGCATGACGGCCGATTACTATGCCTTTGACCATGATTTTCTGGGGCGCGTCGCCACCCGGATCATCAATGAGGTGAAGGGGGTCAACCGCGTGGTCTATGACGTGACCTCCAAACCGCCCGGCACCATCGAGTGGGAGTAAGATACGGCGCCTGCCACAGTGGCGTGATCGCGCATGTCCACCCTGAGCCGAAACCCCAACTTCCCTAGCGATTGGGATTGTCGCTAATCAGAAAATGCAGCCCTAATCCGCGGCGGCGAAGTGAGCCAATTGGTCTGCATGCGCTTTGACGAATGCGGGACGGGCCGTCGCTCGCTCAATGTAGTCACGACAGGCGGGATGGTTCGCTAGGCCATCAAAGCGATCTACCAGGCGCAACACATCCGCCATGACAATGTCGGCAACGGAGAAGGTTTGCGCGAGCCAACCGCGTTGAGTGAGCACCAATTCCATGTGCTCAAGCCGGCTTGCCAAAAACGCATCAAGGTGGCGCCGGCCGGGGGTGTCGTGTGTGTCTTGGGAAAATTGGAACAGGGACCACGGCACGCTCGCCATCTCGACCGAGTTGAGCGCCGCGAACAGCCAGGCCAGCACCTCGCCGCGGCGTTGCGGATCGGCCGGAAGCAACCCATCGCTTCGCTCGCCGAGATGCAGCAAAATTGCTCTGCTCTCAAAGATCGATATCGCGCCATCGGTCAACCACGGCGTCTGACCGAAAGGTTGATGCGCGAAATGCTCGTTCGCCCGGTCGCGAAACGGCGTGCTCTCAACGCGGTACGGCAAGCCAGCTTCTTCCAGCGCCCAACGTATCCGTAAGTCGCGCACATACCCGCGCGGCACGTTCGGGACCCAGTCAAATGTCGTGAGAACAAGCTCGTCCACAACATGCCTCCTTGGTGCGGGCAGCGAGCTGTAACTGCATTTGCAAGGCAGAAAAAGTGGAGGGATGGAGGCTGGTCCGAAATTCTCGTCGCGAGGTGGGCTAGCGCCAGCGATGCAAATTGGTGTTCAATCCGGTCAAACTTAATTGGGATGAAAACTGATCGTGGCCATTTCCTCGGAAAAGACGGTCGTCATCGTTGGCGGCGGCCAGGCGGGCGCCCAGACTGCTATCTCACTCCGCCAAGGCGGGTTTGAAGGCCGCATCCGGATCATTGGCGACGAGCCCGTCATTCCCTATCAGCGCCCGCCTTTGTCGAAGGGCTACATGAAGGGCGACCTTGCCGAAGAACGTCTCTACCTCAAGCCTGCTGCATGGTACCAGGACAACAATGTTGAGCTTCAATTGGGCGCTCCCGTCCTGCGCATTGATCGCAACGCCCGCTTTCTGGAGCTTGCGGACAACAAAACCGTTTCGTTTCACACGCTGGTTTTGGCGACAGGGTCGTCTCCCATCAGACTGAACATTCCCGGAGCTGACCTCGCCAATGTCTTTGAGCTGAGAACGCTCACAGATATCCAACATATCCGGCCTCAAATGATTGATGGCAGAAAGCTTGTGGTGGTAGGCGGGGGCTATATTGGTCTTGAGGCCGCCGCCGTGGGCCGACAAATGGGCCTGGACGTTACGGTATTGGAACGCGAACAGCGCGTGCTTTCGCGTGTGGCGGGCGCGCAACTCAGTGCGTTTTTCGAGCGCGCCCATGCCGACCGGGGCGTCACGATTTTGACCGGCGTCACCGTGGACGGCCTGATTGGCGAGGCGGGCGCCGTTCGTGCGGTAAGCGTGGCTGGCGGCCAACGGATCGGCGCCGATGTTGTGTTGATGGGCGTGGGCATCCGTCCCAATGACTCCCTGGCAAGCGATGCGGGCCTTAAATGCGCTGACGGGGTGGTCGTCGACGAGAATATGCGGACCAGCGATCCTGCGATCTTTGCTGTGGGCGATTGCGTGCGCCGTCCACTCGGCCATTTTGGTCGCGCTGGGCGGCTTGAAAGTGTTCACAACGCCATCGAAGGCGGTAAAATTGCAGCGGCGGCGATTTTAGGCTTACCCAGACCCAACGAAGATGTGCCCTGGTTTTGGTCGGATCAATTTGACCTCAAGCTTCAAATCGCTGGACTCTCTCAAGGTCATGATCAGATCGTTGTGCGTGGTGGCGGGGATGACAGTTTGGCGGTGTTTTATCTGCGCGAAGGGCAATTGATTTGTGTGGATGCTGTAAACCGTCCGCAGGAATATCTTGCCGGCAAGAAGATGATAAGCGTGGGCGCCCATCCCGATCCGGACGCCTTAAGCGATGATCAGACATCCATGAAAGATATTATGGCTGCGACGCTATAGCGCGACGCGGGCCTCTCGCGCCTGTCTCACGGACGGGGCGAATATGCGGCCACAAGGAAAGGGATAATCATGGTCGAGCGTACCGAGCGTGCTGGATTGAACGTCGCTGTCGAACTGGCGCGCTTCATAGAAGATGACGCTTTACCCGACACTGGCGTTAGCGCAGAGCAATTTTGGTCCGCGCTGGCCAATCTCTATGTGCGATTCACACCGGCCAACCAGCAATTGCTAGAAACTCGCGATCACTTACAGGCGCAAATTGATGACTGGCATAAGGCGCGGTCCGGTGAACCCGTCGACTTTCAAGCCTACCGTGAATTCTTGACTGCCATTGGATATATTGCAGAGGAACCTGGTCCATTTTCCATCACTACCGACAAGGTGGACGCCGAAGTGGCCACGATGGCTGGGCCGCAATTGGTTGTGCCCGTCCTCAATGCGCGCTTTGTCTTGAACGCCGCCAATGCGCGTTGGGGCAGCCTATACGATGCGTTTTACGGCACGGACGTTCTGCCTGGCCAAGCGCGTTCGGGGGGCTATGACCCAGATCGCGGCGAACACGTTATCGCCAAGGCGCGGTCTTTTCTGGATCAGGCTTTTCCGCTGGCCACAGGAAGCCATGCCGATGTCACAGGATGGTCGGTGGCGGATGGTGTTGTGTCGCCAGAATTGAGAGACGCGAGCGCATTCGTGGGCTATCGGGGTGAACCCGCCGCTCCGACGGCCATATTGCTGAGCCATAATGGCCTGCACGTGGAATTGGTCATTGATCGAGAACACCCAATTGGCAAGGACGATCCAGCCGGGCTGGCTGATGTGCTCGTTGAGGCGGCGCTGACCACCATTGTGGATCTGGAAGATTCCGTTGCTGCCGTGGATGCTGGCGATAAGACGGACGCCTATCGCAATTGGCTCGGGCTGATGAAGGGCGATCTCGAAGCCGGCTTTGTGAAGGACGGCCAAAATCTCACGCGAAAGCTGAATCCTGACCGCCAATATGTCACGCCCAATGGCGCGGCGTTCACGCTACCGGGACGATCTTTGCTGTTTGTTCGCAATGTGGGGCATCTCATGACGACGCCGGCGGTGATCTTGCCGAATGGCGAGGAAGCCTATGAAGGCATTCTGGACGCCATGGTGACCAGTCTCATCGCCATGCACGACCTGCGCGGTCGCGGCCAATTCGCCAACTCGCGCCAAGGATCGGTCTACATCGTTAAACCGAAAATGCATGGCCCCGACGAAGTCGGCTTCGCCAACGCCCTGTTTGATGCCGTTGAGGACGCGCTCGGCCTGACCCGCAACACCGTGAAGCTGGGATTGATGGATGAAGAGCGGCGCACATCGGTGAATCTCGCGGCCTGTATTCACGCGGTGAAGGATCGCCTGGTGTTTATCAACACGGGATTTCTCGATCGCACGGGTGATGAAATTCATACGTCCATGCATGCCGGGCCAATGATCCGCAAAGGGGAAATCAAGGGCTCGGATTGGATCAAAGCGTATGAAGATCGCAATGTGCGTATCGGGCTAAAATGCGGGCTCTCGGGCAAGGCTCAGATCGGCAAAGGCATGTGGGCTATGCCTGATCGCATGGCGGACATGATGGAGCAGAAGATCGGTCATCCCAAGGCTGGGGCGAACACCGCCTGGGTGCCCAGCCCGACAGCCGCCACACTGCACGCGCTGCACTATCACCAGGTCAATGTCTTTGAGCGCCAAGGGGAGATCGCTGATGAGGCCATCCCAGGGCTTGAGCCTTTGCTCACCATTCCTTTGAGCAAGTCCGGCGGGTGGACAGACGCGCAGATTCGTGAGGAGCTCGATAACAACGCGCAGGGCATTCTGGGCTATGTCGTGCGTTGGGTCGATCAGGGCGTGGGTTGCTCCAAGGTGCCCGATATCCATGATGTGGGCCTGATGGAGGACCGTGCGACGCTGCGTATTTCGTCCCAACACATAGCCAATTGGCTCATGCATTCCGTGTGTTCGGCTGACGATGTGGATGCGTCGCTGGCGCGCATGGCCGCCAAGGTGGATGCGCAGAACGAGGGCGATCCGCATTATCGGCCCATGACGGCCGACTTGGTCAATAGCTTGGCGTTTCAAGCCGCACGGGCCCTGGTGTTTCAGGGCGCCACCCAACCCAATGGCTATACAGAACCGTTGCTTCACGCTTATCGGGCGAAGGTTAAATCCAGCGTGGCCCTGGCTTAGCCGGCTTTGGTGCGCGGGGCGGCGAATTGTTCTGCGAAAAACTCGGCGAGCAAGCCCACCTCTTCGCGCCGCGCACTGCCTTCGCGCCACGCCACGCCAATTTCCCGACCGATCACCGGCGGATCAAACCGGCGCACGGCCAATCCATCCAGCGCCGTGGCCCCCGCATCGACCGCCAGCTTAGGCACGAGGGTCACACCCATCCCGTGGACTGCCATGTGCAGCAATGTCTGCAGGCTAGTGGCGGCAAACGGTGCGGCCCGGCGCGATGATTCCGAGCACATGGACAACACATGATCGCGAAGGCAATGCCCGTCGCTCAACAACAAAAGCTCCTGGGGCGGCAGGTCATTGGGCGTGATGTGGCCCTTTTCCAAGAGCGGATGGTCAAGGGGGGCGGCCAACAGAAACTCGTCGGCAAAAATGGCCTCCGCGCCCACGCCTGGGCTGGTCGAGGGCAGCGCAATCACAGCCGCGTCCAGCGCGCCGGAACGAAGGTCGTCATACAGCCGCTCGGTCACATCTTCGCGGAAGGTGAGATCCAATTGCGGATAACGCTCTTCCAATCCAGCAAAGATGTTTGGGAGTAAAAAAGGCGCAATTGTGGGAATAACACCAAGACGAAACGGCCCTGATAAGGGCTGTCCCGCTGCGCGCACGGCGTAGGCGAGGTCGTCGGCCTCTGCGAGGATGCGATGTGCACGCCGCACAGTTTCCTTTCCCGCTTGCGTCAAAACAGCGCCCTGAGCGCGCCGTTCAACCAGCTGCACCCCCAAGGCGTGCTCCAGTTCTTTGATGGCTGAACTCATGGTGGGCTGGGTGACGCAGGCCGCTTCCGCGCCACCGCGAAACGAGCCTGCATCGGCTAGGGCCGTGAGAAATCGCAATTGTCTGAGCGTGAAGGTCATGGATACGGCTTCGCGGTGCAACTTTCGTGTTTTCTATCGCCACGATAAATAAGTTCAATTTGATCGATCGGCAAATCAGCCCCATTTGATGCAGTGCAACAAGAACACCCATAGGAGGGATAAATGCTCGGTGTCGGTCAAACCTTACCTGAGTTTAAAATTGCTGGTGTGAAGCCGAAATTCATGAAGCATGAAGAAAACGGCGAATCCGCGTTCGAAGATATCACGCGCGATAGTTTCAAAGGGAAATGGAAAATCATTTTCTTTTATCCCAAGGATTTCACGTTCGTTTGCCCAACCGAAATCGCCGAGTTCGCCCGCCTGAATGGCGAATTTGAAGACCGCGATGCTGTTGTGATGGGCGGGTCCACGGACAATGAGTTCACCAAGCTGGCTTGGCGCCGCGAGCATCCCGACCTGAAAGAGCTGGGCATTTGGCAGTTCGCGGACACATCGGGAAGTCTTGTTGATTCCTTAGGGATTCGCGACGAGGAGGGCGTGGCCCAACGCGCCACTTTTGTCGTGGACCCGCACAATGTGATTCAACACGTCTATGTGACGTCCATGAATGTGGGCCGGAATCCGCAAGACACTTTGCGGGTGCTTGATGCACTGCAAACCGACGAATTGTGCCCCTGCAACCGGGCCGTGGGTGGCGAAACGCTTCAGCCTGCGTAATCCCGCATAGAGATCGCGGCGCACATATCCATGGTGCGCCGCGGCCGTCTCCATCAGTTTTAACAATGAAAGAGGTCAATCGATGACGCTCGAAGACTTGCGTCAGCAGCTTCCCGACTACGCCAAGGACATCAAACTCAACCTGTCCTCGCTCGCACGCGAAACCATTTTGAGCGATCAACAGCGCGACGGTTGTTTTCTGGCATGCGCTTATGCGGTCGGCGTACCCGAGGTGGTGCGCGCATTCGAAGCTGAATTCGGCCCCAAGCTCTCCGACGAGGCGCGCACGGCCGCGAAAGCAGCGGCGGCCATCATGGGCATGAACAACGTCTATTACCGGTTCACGCATCTCGCTTCCAACGAGGAATACGCCAAAACGCCGGCGCGCCTGCGCATGAATGTGATTGCCAATCCAGGCGTTGACAAAGCGGATTTCGAGCTTTGGAGCTTGGCGATCTCGGCGATTAATGGGTGTGGGCTGTGCATCGATGCGCACGAGAAAGTCTTGCGTGATGCGGGCATGACCACAGAACAAATCCAGGCTGGCGCGCGCATCGGCGCGGTTGTGAATGCGGCCTCGCGCGTGATCGCCGCGGA
>CAZWVH010000020.1:41877-44406 GCA_964636945.1 uncultured Caulobacterales bacterium
GCTTAACCGGCTTGCTTGACCGGCTTGGACGAGTTTCCCTGTCGGCCAGGAAACGATTTGATGGGCATGTTTGGACCATGCCCATCTTTTCGCGTCGACGTATGCTCACGGCCGCGCCGGCGCAATCACCCAGCGCTTATAGGCTTCCGACACGATGGCCACGGCATAAAGAACGCCGAGCGCGGTGGCGATGAATTGAATGCTCGCCAACGCCAAGAAACGCCAGGCCGCGGGCATTGCAAGCTGCGCGGACGCCATATCAGACAGAACTCCGCCGCCATATATGAGCACCTCGCTGATCACATTGGCGCACAGTAGGGCTGCCCATAACACGGCGATCATCGGTCCGGCATGGCTGACGACATCGCCCAACGAGCGTGGGTCGCCAATGGAGCGGGCAGGAAACGTCATGCTGAGCGGCGCCAAAAAATAAAGAACGACCATCTCGATGGCGAAGGCGAGCGTTGTGTTCCCGATCTGGAGCGCAATTTCGTTCTCGATGAATGGGGACAAAACTGATGCAACAATGCCCGCAGCAATCCCAGCCAACATCGCCACAACTACCACGCAGACAATCATGATCAGGATAACTGCGAGGATTGACCAGTATGACCCACGGCCGACGCGAATTCCCGCCTGGAGCGCGACATCGTGCAAAAGCGTTCGATGCCAGCAGTAGACCAGCGCGGCGTACGTGAACAATAGCCCCACGCCTGACAGCATGATCGCTCCAATGACGGGCGCCACCGCCGCGCCTTGTTCGCGTTCGCCAAACGCCATCGCGTCAATGCTGAAGTAACCGCCGAGTGTCAGCGCCCCGTTGAGCGCGCCGACAACAGCAAACAGCATGGCGCCCAGAAGCAGGACGATGCCCAGTCCGACAAATATGTTTCGGAACAACGAAATCCCGGCGCCGCCCAATACGCCCAACAGCGTGACGCGATATCGCCGCCCGGCTGCGTCCTCGCGTTCGCTGGACACCCAGGCCATATAGGCCACAATCGCGACAACCAGAACAAGGCGTGTGCCGAGCGCGACATACCACGCCGAAACGTCATTCAACATCGATCCCCCCAACTGCGCATCCCGGCGCGCGGTCGCGATGTGCAACCTGCGTTGCTTGCAGTATGACCAGCGCCCTCGCAAATTGATGCGGTACGCCCTAGTGTCCCCGCTTGGCCGCGCGGGCGCGCCGCCCACGACAGTCACCACTCAACGTCGGAGGCGAGCATGAATCAAGGCGCCGATGCGCAACCCACGGACCGTGACGGCGAACGCCGCGTGCATGCGCCTGACCCCACCGCCGCCCAAATTGCAGCCTTGGCCGATGCAGTGCGCGGGGAAGACGCGCAGAGCGTGGTGGCTGCTTTGTCCGACCTTCACCCCGCAGATGCGGCGAATTTGCTAGATCATTTGCCGGCCGACGATGTGGCGTTGGCCGCCGATGTGGCGCCAGAGTCCCTGACCGCCGAAGTGGTGCTGGAGCTGGCCGACGATACGCGCGCCGCCGCGCTGAAGGCCCTTGGCGCGGAGCGCGTGGCGGAGATCATCAGCGATCTGGACAGCGATGACGCCGTCTATTTGATTGAGGAACTCAGCGAAGTCGACCGCGCCTCCGTGCTTCGTGACGTGGACCCCAAACTGCGGCGTGATTTGGTCGCCGCTTTGGCGTTTGACGAAGAAACCGCCGCTCGTTTGGCCCAGCGCGAAGTGGTGGCGGCGCCGGAGTTTTGGAGTGTCGGCCAGATGCTCGATTTTATCCGTCGTGCGCCCGAAGACACGCTGCCTGAAACCTTCTTTGAGGTGTATGTCGTTGATCCCGGATTTAAGCCCATCGGCGCGATCACGCTTTCTCAATTGATGCGCGCGGAACATTCAACGCCGCTGCGTGATTTGATGCGCGAGCCCGATGTGTTGATCACGCCGGAAACCGACCAGGAAGACATCGCTCACGTCTTTAACAAATATCATCTTGCTCAGGCGCCGCTGGTGGATGCGTCCGGACGGCTCGACGGCATGATTACGGTGGACGACATTGTCGACGTGATCCAAGACGAAAACGAAGAGGATTTGCTGGCGCTGGCCAATGTGAATGTGGGTGGGGCGACTTCATCGGCCTGGAAACAATTCCGTGCCCGCGCGCCATGGCTGGTGGTGAATTTGGGCACGGCGCTGGCTGCTTCGGCGGTGATTGCCATTTTCGCCGACACAATCGACGCTATTGTTGCGCTTGCCATCTTGATGCCGATTGTGGCCGCGCTGGGCGGCAATGCCGGCGGTCAAGCCTTGGCGGTGTCTGTCAGAGCCATCGCCTCGCGCGAACTCACGGCGGCCAACGCCCCGCGCATGGTGCTGCGCGAAGCCCTGACCGCCTTGGCCAACGGGGTGTTAATCTCAGCCATGCTTGCGGTTTCAGCGGGAATTTGGTTTTCCAGCGGAAAAATCGCAGTTGTGATTGGCGTTGCCATGCTTGTGAACTTCCTTTGCGCTGGTTTGGCCGGTATTCTTGTTCCGTTAGCCATGCGGCGC